>NZ_JAMPNS010000016.1:0-220862 GCF_028479465.1 Providencia sp. PROV208
AAACAAATGACCATGATTGAGATTCCGTGTTAATGCCATCGCCGGCGACTTGCTTATAGCCATCACCAAACTCAACCTCTTTTATTCGGTGTTTGAACTCACCCACTGGTGACTCCTGCGTTTGAGTTCGCCACTTAAACTCTTCAATCATGCTCACCTCAAATAAAAAAGCCACCAATGCGGTGGCTGTTAGTTGCCTTTAATTGCCCTTGATAGTGCCGATGCAGGATTGAGTAAAAGTTTATTAACTACTCCCTCCATTTCTTGATTTAGCTCTCGCTTTACTGCGGAATGATTAATTTGCCCCGAGGATGGCTGCTGCTGATTATTGCCAAAGTTTAAATCCCCAATAGATATGTTAACTTGAGCCCCTACAGCAGATTGAGCGCCATAAATTTGAACTCTTGATTGATTAACTGACATTGGCTGAGAGCCACCAACATAACCACCCGATGCATAGCCTTTCTTACCTGCATCCATCAAGCGATAAAGATTGTCTTTTCCTAACTTAGCCGTGCTGTCTTTATCAAATACGAACTCCCCTTTATGTACAACACCAGCTGCGTCATATTTGCCACCATCCCCGGTGTACCCACCACCAGCAAACCCAAGAAAACCACCTACCGCTGTTCCACCAAATGCTGCTTTCATAGAATTAAGCATAGCCATCTGCATTAGCATCTTAGTGGTCATTTCTAAGAATGAACGAGTAAAGTCACCGAAACTAGCTTTACCCGTGATGACAAAGTCTGAAAGGCTGTTGCTCATACCTTGGAAAAACGACTGACTGATTTGAGCTACGTTGCCGTAGACGTTTGTCGCTTGGTCTTGGAATTCTGCAAAGCCCTTTTTAACACCGGCTTCCCAATTAGCGCGTAAAGAATCCTCTTTGCTGTAATAATCCTCTAGTGCTTTTCTCTCTGCTGGTGACTTAGCCTGCTCAAGTGCAATGTCACGCTGGTACATACGGTCAGACTTACCTGCTCCCATATCCAACGCACGACTTCTGGCATTGATTTCATCAACTCGTTTGAGTTGCCTGTCTAGTTCTCGGTTATGTTGCTTCTGAAGCTCTACAGCATCCCCAGCAACCGCTAATGCTTTTTGTGATTCAAGGACGCTTTCTTTCTTCGCTAGTAACGCTTGCTCATCATTAGTGAGTTTGCGTGTTGCACTTGCTTCTTCTAGCACAGAGATTTTTGCTTCCATATCCCAAAGCTTTTTACGCTCAGCGCTAATCACATCAGCAACAGTTTTGTGCTCCTTTAATACCTTAAGTTGAGACTGGAGAGAGACTAGCGCTTCGTTGGCTGACTCATCAGCACGAGTGCCGTAGTCAGGGCGGTATTCTTTGCCTTTCTTAGTTACTTCTGGCTTATATTTTTTGTTAATATTTTTTACAGCTGCTTCTCTATCTTCTCTTGACCATAAATCAGGAGCATCAGCTACTTTCCTCCATAGATCCGCTAATTCTAGAGCTCTCTTCTTCTCATTTGTTGCCCACTCATTAACTGATTTTTTCCTATACTCAAGCGATGCTATTCTTTTCTCTTCCCTTTTTTGAGCCTTATCTGCTTGAGCGGCAGATGAATCCTCAGTTTCAACTTGTTTTTGTAAATCTGACACATCTTTTCTTAGATTCTGTACAAGCGTCCGTCTTGCTTCTAGGTTCCTAGTTGCATTTTGGTTCATGAAAGATTCTGATTGCCGCCCATACCCATACCCTGATGTGTCTGGAACAATTGATTTTTCGGCTTGTTCTAACTCCTTTACTGCAATTTCCAATTGCTTGGTTTTCTGATTTAATCTTTCATGCAGCGGAACCTCTCTGCCAACACTTAGCATTTGATCCCAAGCATCTTTTGCGGCATCGCTAACAGCTTTCCACGCACGCTCTAATGTACCTAAGTTAGCCTTTACTTTATTAGCCATATCTAATGACGCCTTAGATAGCAAAGTCATGCTTTCCGCTGCTGCTTGATCCTTATGCCCCATTTCTTCTAACCGCATGATTCTTTCTAGTTCAGAAGACTTCAAAAAATGCATTGTTTTGTTAAGTTCTAAAATAGCTGAAACAGGCTCATTCTTTAATCTACTGAATTGTTTAATTGTTTCATCAACCGATTGCCCAGTAGCTTCCTCCATCTTCGCTGCCGTATTTGCTATCATCTCAACCGCATTTCCAGTAAACAACCCTGAACCAACTACTTTAGATAATGCATCAGCCATTCTATACTGAGTTATGCCATTACCAGACAGCTGCCTTGACAACATGTCTAATTGCGATGCTGTTTTGCCAGCGTAACCGCCTGTTAAAATGAGTTGACGGTTGTACTCACCAAATTCCATAGACCCTTTATAAGCAGCAATAGCTACAGCAGAAGCTGCACCAACAAGACCTACCATTGCTATTTTTGTGGGGGTAATTAGTGATGCCATAGCTTTTAGCGAGTTTCCAATCCCACCAAATGAGTCTTTGATCTGACCACCTTGTTGGATCATTACAAGCCATACTGGCATTCCAGAAGCTAGTGACGTTACTACATCTGTCATCTGCATTGGCAGTTGTCGCATGGCTTGCTTGTACTGCCCGATTGTTATTGAGCCATTTAAGAATGCTTTTTCTTGTTCTTTTAGTTTAGCAATCATAGGAGCAGCTTGTTGCGAAACCCCCATTTGCGCTGCTTTTAGTTCAAGAATTTCAGTCCTTGTCTTTCCAAGAATGTCAGTCTGGTTTTTTAATGAGTTAAGGAAGTCATCTGCTGCCTGTTTAGCTCTATTTGTCGCAGCTTCTTGCGCCAGTAGTGCCTGTCCTTCAACGGTTAAGGACATGTGCATTTTCTGCAATTTGTCTCTCGTCTGCTCCAGAATATTGTTGTAGTCATGGAACTGGTCTGTTGGCAACATTCCTTTCTTGCTGGCTGATGACAGTTTTTCTTGCCACTCGTCTAATCGTTCAAATGCTTTATTAGTGGGGTTGAGTTGATTCAATAACTCATGAAGCTCTTTACGCTGTTTCTCTGCTGCTTGAGTGGCTTTTTTCTGATTATCAACACCCCGTTTAAATTGTTCATTTAAATCTTGTGCGGAATCATTCACCTTTTCGGCCGCACTACCAAACTCTTTCAGTTTCTGCGTACCACGCTCTAAATCTGAGGTATCAGCCTTGAGCGAAATCGTTGCTATATCTGTCATTTACTTTTCTCCAGACGAAAAAAAACCACCCGAGGGTGGTCATGTAGAATATTCAAATTTACTTGCTAGTTAGTTCTTCAACTCTCTCTCTTGCTCTTTCGCAGTTTTCTTTTTCTTCGTCACTGAGCTTTTCTTCATAGATTATTGAAATGTCACAAGCACCTTTCACGACTCCTGCCTTGGCGGCTTCACTTAGCATCGAAGACAACGATTTCACACACTGCTCTTTTGCAGGGCTTCCTTTGCATATCAATTCTTTTTCTATCTCTAACTGACTGGCAGCAACCCCGAACCCAACAGAACAAAGCAGTAGTCCTAGTAATATTTTTTTCATCATCAATACCTTTTCATTATCAATGATTGAATATTAGCAAATAGTTTCAGCAATTGAACGCAAAAGACCTCAATCAAGAGGCGTAATATGTGATCTGAATTACAAGCCCGTCCTTGGGCTATGTGTGGCTAGAACAGTTTGGCTAATTCTACATCATGAACAGCTTTCCAAGCCTCGGCAGGCCATGATTTTACTGACCCGTATCTGTCGTCATGCACTTCCATTGGTATGACGTTATTTTCTAAACACCATTTACGCAATGGATGCCATTTAAACTTTTTGTCTAGCTTCTTCTCTACAGATAAAACAGTGGCATGTTTTTTACTTTCGCCAATCTTAGCCGCTAAAGCGTTCTTTTCACGCACTGCCTTTGATGCGGTAGCCATTGCCGTTGCTTCACGTTTTTTGCCAATCCATGCTTTTGTTTCTACTGCATGGTCACGCTCAGCCGCAATTACCGCTTTCTCTTTCTCTGATTGGAGAAGGCTTTCCAATGCCTCAATATAGTTAACAGGCAAGCCAGAATTTTTACGTGATGTAAAATAGGTTTCTTCCAGTAATTCGAAATAATCCCACGCTTGATCTGTCTCTAACATTTTAGCGTGGCGTGATGCTCCGCGCTCAGTCCATAATGTCAACTTTGGTGTGCGCTTATCAACTAACCCTCTTAAAGATGGTAAGTCCTTTAGCTCTTTTAATTCATCGCCTTGTACAAGGAAATAATGTTTCCCTTCAATAAAACGACTGTCATTTCTAATGAAGTTATTTTGAATGTTCTTAATTTCAGCACCATAACCAATAGCCAGTGATTCAGTAGTAATCACCTTCTGTTGACGGTAGTAAACCTCCGGCACCTGAAAATAGTTCGACGTGACAACTGAATTATTATTTGCTAATCTAATTTGACTCATGAAACTTTTCCTTCTGGTTTAGTTTGGGATTAGCCAATAGTTGCAGCTATTGGCTTTTCTGTTTTAATGGCATCCAATACGCCTCTTTTTATATCCACCATATGGTAGCCCTTTTCCTTCTCCTTCATAACTAAAGTTCAAACCTCCCGTTTTTTCAGCCCATTTGAAATTATCGTTTAATCTTTGTATCATTTTTCTAGATTGATTAAACATATCCTCCATCTCTACTGTTGTTTCTGCAACATCATGCAGCGCATAAATACGGGCTTTCACTCCAGAAACATCAAACCCGTCTTTTTGCAATTGCTCAATAAGTTCTAACTCTGGTGCTGGATTTCTCTCATCAACTAAGCGTCTAGCGTTTAGCACTACATTTCCATATGAGCGGTCATGTACATCTGCCGACTCCATAGGATAGTGATAATTAAACATTGGTGAGTTATTACTTAACTCAACCTCGCGATCTAAAATATCTAACACCCATTTACGGAACTTTTTGGCTTCACTCCCTGTTGCAAACATAGCAATCAAATGGGCGCCGCGAAGTGAATAAACTCTAACCAATTTGTTACGTAAGCTATTGTTTATTCCGTTGACACTCAAACTGAGGGTCATTGTCATTGAGTCAGTAAACTCATCTGCGTTACGTGCATAAATTTGGCTAATAGCATCTGTCTTTTTGTATTTCAGAACCTTTGCAATTTCAGTTGATGTTAACCATACCTGACCATCGTCAATGATTGGGCTGAATGTGAAGTTCTGGAAAGTTAAGTCTGTTTTGGTTACAATATTCATGTCACTTATTCCTGTCGCAAGGGTATTTGACGTTAAGGCCTCATTCGATTCGTTCGGATGGGGTCTTTTCTCTTTATTGAGCATTTTTCCTTTGCCCCTCTACTCTATTTTTCCTATCCGTTAATATTTTTACTATCTCTGCGTTTAATGATCTGGCATTGCTACCAGCCTCCAACTCATACCACTCTCTTACTTCGTCAGGCATTCTTAGCGGGTATGGAGATATTCTGCCATTTCTTTGATTCACATGGACTCCTATTTTATCACTGCGTATCACTAACCCTGCATAGATAGTGATCCATATGGATTCACTTGTCAAGAAAGTATTAGCGCATTAGACTTATAAATATGAATCATTAGGAGTCACAAAGATGGCACGAATAGCACCATACCCTTTACGGATGCCGCCAGAAATGAGGGAAAGGCTTGAGAAGCAAGCTGAAGGTAATCATAGAAGCTTACAACAGGAAATTATTTACCAGTTAGATACTATGCATCATATAAATGCAGTCCTAGCTAGCACCGCAATTAAAGGTGATAGTTATTATCAAGTTATGGAACTTTTAAAAGAATACAAAAGTGCCTCCAAATTAAAATTGGATATTGAAACTTTAAAAGCTAAATTAGCATTACTTGGCAATGACGTAACAACGCCCGACTCTGATAAGTTCATAGAAATTGAAACTCAAGCAAATATCATTAAAGAGTCGGTAGATAAGATACTAAAACAGATTCCCTTCAGAGTATCGGGGATTTCGAAAAAAAAATAACCACCCAGCCCAAGGACGGGCTAGATTCCCACCGAGCGGGAGTGCAAATTGAAGCAAACAAAAAAAACTGCCGAGGCAGGTTGGATATATTAATAAATTATTCAAAGTAAATACCTAAACCATCAATGGATACTCATCCTCAATCTTCTCAGCTAACCTATCATCTCTGTCATTCTTTTTATTCACTATTGATAATAGACTTTGTGTTTCTCTATATTCTTTTGCAATGGCGAACTCATCAAAACTAGCATCAAACCCTAACTCTCTGACTTTCTTCTCTATTGATGATAACGGAACATTAAAGAATTCTTTTCTATTGTTCACCATGTTAACGCGATGATTTATAAACTCCTGGTGTAAGCTGGTTTCCAATGCTGGCGCATCATCAGAGTATATTAACGCATGTATATCGAATTTAAATGGAACTGAAGCCGATCCTAACTCATTTACCCTTTCTTCAGGTTCCAATCTACGAGTTAAGCCAATTTTATAGATATTCTCACCGAAAGCACCAATATTAGATATAACATAAACGTGCCCACTCCTAGTAAGTTGAGCTTGTGATTTTGCTCTTTCTGATAACGCTTGAGCTTCAGCTAACTTACTTTCTAATTCTGCTATTTTAGACTCGATCCTTTCTTTTTCTTCAGCGTTAGCTTTTTCGAGTTCTTTTCTCGCTTTTTCCATTGCCTTTTGGAAATCTTTTTCTGCTTTCTGTTCTTCTTTTATAGCTTTTTCATATTCGCGCTGAGCCTTTTCCTCTTCTCTCTGAAGCTCTCTCTCCTCACGTAAGATATCTTTTTCATCTTGAATTTTTTGTTCTTTTTCATGAGTTAACAGAATTTCTTCAAGTCTGAGAGCAAGGTATTCACCAGTGATTCTAATTCCAACTGTTTGCCCAAATTTGTTTAATGACTCAAATGCATTTTCAACGCGCTTAATTAATTGCTCAACATTGCCAGCCCTAACCTTTGCCAACGCTGCATCACATTCACTATTGAAAGCCCTAACTAGCAATTTTACATATTGCTTTGTCATTCTCTTACCTTCAGACTCACTTCCATTAACAGTCCAGCCAGAAGGCGTGTAGCATGCATCATTACTTCTAATTAATCCTTTTTGTTGTTCTTTATTTCTTAATATTGCTTCTTGATAAGCTATAGAGTCATGGTAATCAAAACGAGGCTTATAGATTCCAAAGTCAAGCATTTCAGCACTATCATTAACCAAAGCTAGCTTTTCGGTTAGTGCAATCAATTGCTTACGCTTTTCATTGTAGTTTTCCTTCAAAATCACTAGTTCTTGTTTTTGGTTATCAATTTCTACTTGTGATTTATACTCCCTACTTTCTATTTCGTTAATTTTTTCTTTGACCTCCTCATCAATAGCTCTTCTTTTTTCTGCCACCTCAGCATTAATCTCATCTCTAGCTATCAGTTCATCAGCTTCAATTTTTTCTAGCCTTTCTTTTTCTTCTTTTAAGGCAGCATCTAAAATCTTCCTAGCCTCTTCCTCGGCATCATCTATTGGCTTAAAACGCAATAATTTTAATTCATAATTTTTCTTTTCTTTGTGTTTAAGTGCAATAACAATAATAAGCACAATAAACAAAAGCACTGCAATACCTATTGGTACTAAATTCATTAGCGCATCCTCTATAATTAGTTAGCTACATTTAACCATTTGTTTTAGGGAAGGCGTTACTGATCTTATTTACAGCAAGGAGGAATATAACAACTCGAAGGGTTCATGTGTTCTAAATTGTGACCCGCTACAACCCACCAGCTGGTGGAGAGTAAAATTAGAGCAATAAAAAACCCACCGGAGTGGGTTACATATGAGGGAATATCCAGCTAAGTTTTCTCCAGCATAGCATGAAGGTCACTATTGATATCAATATATAATAAAGGCCTACAAGCAGAAATATTACATCAGAAAATACTATATTATTGTTAGGCAGAAACATTGAAATCAGAGTAAATAGACATGCAGTTATAAGGGTTATCCCAGTGCTCAGCAGTCCATTTACTAGTGCTTTGAACGCATTGTTTTTTTTCAGCGCATCTACTATACCGTTTGGATTATTTGAACTGCTCAAGATAGATATAGCTGCAAGAACAAATCCAAACAATATGCCAGATATTGTTGAAACAACTCCAGCTACAGATACCATGGCGTTATGATCCATGGCAATCATGTAATCTTTGCTAAAAAATACAAGTATCACCACCGCAATAGATTTTAAAATAAAAACCACTGGTGCGTTCATACTCCCCTCACATTCATTGGTCTGTATTTACTTCATATTGAGATAAATATTGTAGATTATCAATCTTTGCTTGAATTAATGCCAGCTTCACATCTTCATCCTTTGGGTACCCATCATTCTGAATATAAACGTTTTTAGTATGCCTTAAAAACTGGTCCAAAAGGCTAGTTTTCCTATTGCTACCCTTCCTGATTACATCTGCACGCTGCACTATGGCTTTGTTTTTACCACCTTTAAATTTTTCAAGCATTTCTTTTATACTTTGCTTGACATCTTCAGATAGATATTCATAACCTTTACTTGTCGTTGTTGACTTGCCTCTAAGAATTAGATCCAAATGTGATGTCCCTGAGCCCGCTAACATATCAGCTATCTGCGATGATAAATTATGCTCCAAATCATAATCTGTTTTATTAAAGTCTCTAGGCGCAGCAATTGTTACTTCACATGTTTTTAGTATAGTACCAGTTTCAAATAGCTCTCTAATACTCTCTTTTTTCCATATAGCTGAAAAGCTCACGTGAGACTCTCTACCTAGTGATGTGAACAATGCATAAGATAGATCATTTGTTTTTGGACCTAAATGATTCTCTGAAAGTAGCAATAGGTCTGTCTTGTAGTAGTATAGAAAGTATGAACGCTCTGCTAAACTTTGTGATGGAGTTAATGGAATTTTTTCCTCAGAGAATGTTTCATTATCAGATATATAAGCCAAGTGAGCACTATTTCTATGTGTGGTCATAAATCCATAAAAAAAGCCAGCTTCAGTATCCTTTTCTAGGAATGTTATTTTTAACTTTCTATCTTGACTGCCTATTATCTTAAAATTAATAAGAGTTGATGTGCAATCATTGTACAATGAGTTAAACGCTAATCCAGTTAGAGATGCATTTTTGTTTTTTGTTACATCGCTACTGGTATAAAAACCAATCCTTAATTTTTTAACCCGCTTTGCTAATGGCTTACTCATAATGGTCAATACCGATTCAGATTTAGATGCTGTTTTTACACCGAGTAATATTTACGGTGCTCGTTAACAAATATCTAGATATAATATCAATATTACTTATGCATCGTTATCTGGTAATTTGATCAGGGATTAACACATAATCACACGAAACTCATCGAAATTTGTCGCGTAAGCAGGCGGCAACACTCACACAGCTTTGTGAATAATGTAGGTTACGACTCCAAATATCTGAAGGTCTTGCATATCACCTATCAAAATCGGTGAATATTCAGGGTTCATCGGCATTAGCATAGGTGGATGAGACTTTAGTCTCTTTACTGTGAATTCACCATCAACGCTAGCTATCACAATATCCCCATCCTTTGCCGCCAGTGCACTATCGACAATAACAACGTCACCATCGTTAATGTTTGCATCAATCATCGAGTTACCTTCCACGCGCAGCATATACGTACTATCAGGATGCTTAATCAGCGTACTGTTGAGGTTTATTCTCTCTTCCATATAGTCAGCCGCAGGTGATGGAAACCCGGCGGGTACACGGTCTAGGAATAACGGGATATTGATAATTGACTCGGAATCGATAAGTTCTAGCTTCATGACGCACCAAAATACAACTGTTTTTATATACAGTATATTCCATGCTTTTTAGTTGTAAAGATCATTTTCACTCACCAAAACACGGTATACATACACAATGATACCCTACATCCTATTATTCGCTTTAGCTTGTGTAATTCGGCGATTTCTACTTTCTAATTAATCATCAACGGCAAAATCTTTTCCCTCTTAGAGGTAAAATTATATTTTTTAGCAAAATTTTCATAGCGTTATACTTATGAAATATAAACTAGCCAATCAAACATTAAATGATTATATTTATCATTTAGACTAATAACCTTAGAGATGAAATAATGTGCAAAGAGTACTATCTAAAAAATATAGGCTGGGGTGTGTTTGGTTGCATACTTTTTTTATGGTTATGCAGGGGTGAACCAACTCAGAGTTACATTCTAATTTCTGTTTTTCTAATTGCTAGTGCGCTGTTTTACCCATTTTCAAAAAAAGCAATTGAGTTAGTTGCTTTAACATTTACAGGTAAAAACTTTTGGAATACTGGCATTTTTGCAAATACCGCGCTAAAAAGTGGTATTTATGCCATCTATTATATGTTTTGTTTTATTTTTTCTATTCCAATAGGATTAATATTCATCATTTTTTCACTCTCAAAAAAAAGCCGCATATAGCGGCTCAATTTAAACTAAATACCCAGAGTTTTATTTATATTCTCTACAAATTGTTCATCCACTAAAGCGCCCACTGCAGCCATAATCAACGCAAATCCAATGATACCTACAGGCCCTCCCAATACAATACTAAACGCAAATGCTGTTGCAGCTCCAGCCATACTACCTGCAATCAATGTTTCTGCTTTCACAAAAAATGGTCGCCAATTATCAGTTTTAATAGCCTTGACTAGCTCATTCCCTAAATCGGCATAATCCATAACTTTCCCAGCCTTGAAAAAGACTTTACTCATTTTGTTAAGACGTTCTGCAGCGAGCTTTGTGTCTCGTGCTTCTAAGGCCTTAGCTATAACTTCTCTGTCTTTTACTCCATATTTTTTACCTAGAGAGTTTTTATACTTCTCAAAAGCTTTCAGCGCATCCTCTGCATTCCTGATCCTTTTCCCTTTCGAACTTGCAGCTAAATTTTCAGCGAGTATTTCAGCTTTTAGACCTAACTGTTCGGTCACTTCTTTGTAAAAATCTAATGTTGCTTTGATACCTGTTTTTAATTGGTCATATTCTGCTTCTTGTTTTTTTCTTTCGTTATTTTTCAATTCATCTACATATTGACTTTTCGGATAACCATAATAAACATAGATGGGATTCATATTACTACCATCAGGGAATACTATAATTGCATCGTTCACCTGATATTCATAAGGAAGCCGAATATCTTCTAACTGCAATTTATTGTTTAGCTGGATTTTTTCTGGTAATACAAGGTTTTTTGCTTTTATCGTTTTATCTTTAATAAGATGAGAAAACCCCATATCATTTGGATTTTGTAGGAAAACCCTACCAACACTAATTTTTTCATCGGCTAGTTCATAATGAAAAACTGTAGACTCCTTGACGTATGTTGCTTTTATAATAGGGATATTCTTACTAACCGCAACTCCGTCAGCATTAATTAAGTATGCTGTGCTTTTATTTCCATTTACATCCTTAATCAAAGCAACTCGATTGTTTACTTCTATCGTCACACCCTTATCTGCTAATTTAGATAATTTAATACCATCATAATTCCCTTCAAGAAAAGGCTCTGCAGGCAATGTATTTAGCATATCTAATTCAGATACTTCAAATGCATTTGGTTTGATACCAATAAACTCACAAAGCTTAATACCTTTAAGGTAATATTCATTATTTTTTGTAATTAAATCATCCTTAATTTTATTAAGAATTCCCAATGAATCTCTCAAGTTATTTTCTATCTCACTCTCAACTTTATTTGTAATGCCAAATGATAAACCTCCTGGCATATTCACAAATGCAGTATCTCTAACATAGTAACCTTTTTCTTTAGAAACTTGACTCTTTGTTCCATTCAAATACTCATTCGTAAAGCTATCTATCAATTTTCTTGTATTATCTGGTAGAGGATATTTCTTACTCATTTCCCGTAAGGAATATGATTTTCTAAATGCAGTCTCCGCAATTTCTTTTACATTTTTTTCAATTTCGTCTTTAGAAATATTTTTTTTTGCATAAGCAACTTCTTTTTTAAATTTAACTACTGTAGCTCGTCCATTTTTGTCCACCTCAATATCATAAACGTGCCCCTCATAATTAGCCTCATACGTACCCTCACCCAGTGACGTATTCTTAGGGGAGATAACTTTTCCTGAGCCATTATATGGTTTAACTGGTCTTGGTCGAGTTTCATCAACGTAACCATCCCCCCACCATTCAATGAATGGACTCTCACTATTAGTTACAGGCGGAGCAGTCACAATCATTACATCTGGTGGTGATTCTGGTTGAAATTTTCCATCTAAAAAATCGTTAATATCCACGTATATTGGCTTACTTGTCATTATTTTTACCTATCCTTAATATTTTACTGTATATAAACACAGTAATAATACCCGCAAGTGGCTCAAACGCAAATAAAAATAATTACCATTTACATTTAATTTACAGAGTTGTATTTACACATGAGAATAATGATTTTTGTTATTCATCAGCTCTAGGGCTTTTGATTCCATAACCCGTAGATCATCAAATACGGTCGCTTTATCTTCAATGTTGAGCAATTTCATAACTTCATTTAGCGATTGATAATCCAGCCCAGTAGCTCCATTCATGCCCACTCGCCACTGAGTTCCCATTGCCGAAAATACCTGAAAGGAATCCCAAACATCAGGGAAGACTTCAATATCATCAATGTCAGGAGGAAATCCAAAAGCTCGCTCAAAACTTGCAGCCTCTTGCTTTGTCATTCCTCCATACATTGCCTCTGCGACCGCAATTAGTTTTTTTCGCGATTACCTAGCAATTCGCTGTAATACGTTGAGGTAATTGCCCCAGCTGATGACGGGTAGTTATCAAACAACAATTTCAGATTTTCTTCGCTATAAGGTTCTTCAATTGCCCAATCAGCAATAATCACCTTGAGAAAATCATCAATCGAGTTATCACGTAACTCTTCCAGCTTACTCATAGACATATGATTAAACGTGAATGTCACCACTTCAGGCTTTTCCTTGCCGGCAATAGGAATTTTCACATCAGCTTTAAACTTCGGATTTGGTTGTAGCGTAAACTTTGCCATTCATTGACCTTATTATTTAATCCAGTAGAGGGTTGTATTTATGCAGTGGTGTAAATCTGCATATCAGATTTCAGTGAGAAACGAGCTGAAACATTTTCAACTTCGTTAATAGCAGTGTTCGGTACGCGCTGAAATGACACACTTGCTGAGTAATAACGATCTTCGCTTGCGCGTTTATTATGAAAACGGATAGCGGTTAATTGCTTATTGTCATCCAATTTCATTAGTAGTGGTCGGATGGGTAGTGTTGCATCGTGAGCGAACGTATAAACCTGCACGATACCGGATTTATAAGTATCAACGGTTTCAGCTTGTTCATCTTCTAAAAATTGAATCTCTTGCGTTTGCTGTTCACCGCCTTCTGTGGATAAAGTCATGACTTGAGGCATAACCTCCCATTCTTGGATGGTTTTCAATGTGCCTTTACCACCACCAATAGGAAAACGATCAATATCTGATGTATCAACACTATCCAGTGTAACGCTGGTATCATCAGCCGTTTTTACTTTGAATACGCCAGACATGCGCTTCCACCCAGAAACCACCTGAATAACATCACCCGCCTTAATGCTGCTTGACGCATCTACTGTTAATACAGCTTCGGTGGCATTACTAGCTGCAGAGAATTCAATTTCATTGCCGTATTTACTCGCAACATATACGCGCGAGCCATTAGGAATGTTATAAGCCATATGGACCTCTTTATTTGTGCATAAAAAAACCGCCATTTAGGCGGTCGATTATCGAACAGAATCACATCGATAAGATGTGCGTATAGGGATGATGTAGTTAGCATCGTTCGTGATAGGGGGGAATTGGCTTGGCTCTCCGTTGAAGTAAAGTGTGTTCGTCAGAGACAATCCGTTTTCTAGCTGATCTTTAATGTTGTCAGCAATAAGCGTCAATTGCTCATCACCGGTACCCACCTTACCGACGATATTGATTTGAATAACACCCTTTAAGATAGGCATATCCAAACTAAGACCTATATTTTCGGTTTGCGCAGGCATAATGTGCATCTGTAAATAGGGCGAATTAATATCATCAAACGTTATATTAGACCACGCAACCTTTAGCCCTTCTTGCTTAGCAATTTTAGCCACCAACGCACGAATAGACTGATTGATTTCAGATTGCTTCATGATTTTACCTCAGCGATAGCGTCTCTAAAGAACTGGCTAACATTTTCAGCGGTAATCGCTACCATGCCATTTGGTGCTTGCTTAGAGTGCCCCATTTCCAATGGGTAGGCATAAGGAACGTTATTCGTAAAATAAATAGCATTCATCCCCACCTTAAACTGCTCAAGCACATAGTTACCAACCGCTTTTGTCATGTTACCTGATTTATCGACTCGCCCTGTTTCACCATCTGCTGGCACATCAAAGGTGACTTGCCAATTACCACGGAATCGCCCTCCTGTATAACCGGGGGGTGCTTTGATATCCATAGAATCATTAACACGAGCACGTTTCTTTAATTGGCGCTTCTTCGGCGTGAGATTATTAGGGTCTTTCCTGAGCTCTTCATTGTGTTCATATACCGCCTGGTTATAGCCCACTGCGGTCTGGTTAATTTCCCATAATTCTGGATTACCCACCGGCGACATTTGAACGAGTTGAGCCAAAATCTTAAACCCTGTTTTTTTTACCACCGCCTCCATATCAGCTTGAGCGTGTTCAACAAAAAGGTTAACCGACTTCATGAAAGCCTGTGACATGTCACGCCCTTAGTTGTGATTGATAACAAATAACAAGTTCGGCAGGTTTAATGGGGTTGGGTTCATGCACACGCAACCAAACGTCATCAACCAAGACATGATCGCCTTTCTGAATGGCGACCTCTGGCGAAAAAACCATTTTAATATCCGTAGAAAGGATGAGTGTCCCGTCGATATCTCTGGGTTTATACTGCACCTTAACGCCAGTAGCTGTAAAAAGAGTTTCCGGTTCATGGTGTTCTTTGCCAGTTTCATCATCAACCCAATGTCTGCCATCGCGTTTCATTTGATATGAAGCGCCATACTTTTTCAGCATTCGTAACGCTGTTTGGTAACCGCGCTGATAAATATTCATGGCTACCTCATTGCAAACGTATTAACGGCAAACCCATCAGATATATCAATCAAGCCGGATAGTAGACCTTTCAACCATGCAAAATTAGGAGCCCCTGTATTAGTACCTTCTGCATACTTCAAGTCAATTGCCCCCTCAATACGCTCTGCAATGATTTCCCCGCCTAGAGTGGGTTGTAGGTCGTTTTCTTGGGATTCAATTGCTAAGCGGCATTGAGCTTGAATTACTTGCTGAGGGATAACCTCACTTGAAACAGCAATACCATCACGAATTAATCCCGTACGTGGAAAAGATAGCAACTGATGAGTATCGGCTCGCTTACCTAACCACTTTTGGGATTCGAGATAATCCATGGCTACAATGAGCAATCCTTCTAATCCCTCATAAGGGAGCGTTAACTGCCTAGCTAAGGCATACGCCTTTAAATCAACCACACTGGCATAGCTGTTAAAGGTGGGTGAGGTTTTGTCTGAATCAATCATAAGCCCCTCAAAATAAGAAAGGGGCAAATGCCCCCTTAGATCTTGGATTATTCACCACTTTCAGGTGGTTTAGCCGTAAAGGTAATTTCATCCGTTGACTGAATTAATCCATCGACTGTTGCCGTGACAACAAATTGCCCAGCAGTATCAGAGGTTAATTTCACTGTAGCGCCACCAGCCTTGCCCGTTTTAGAAGATGTCACACTCAAATTACCACCAGTTGTTGACCAGTTAACGGTAGCTCCCTCAACGGGAGAACTACCTTGGGTATAATTGAGTGATACCGTGACTGCATCTGTACTGTCAGCGATAACGGACGTTTTATCCGCTGACAGAGTTACTTTCCCGCTTCAGCAGTCAACTTAATCATTACACCAGCGGTCATCTTGTCGCTCTTGAAGTGTTTCTTCCAGTTACCCTCGGTACCAAGCTTAGTTAAGTCAGGATTCTTGCCTTTCGCTTCATCCCAGCTATAACCCAACACGCCAACGTTAACCACGCCCTCGCCACGATAGCCAATTTCCAAGTTCTCTTTGTCATTGATATCGAAAGAGCGAAAGGTTGGTTCTTGCGATTCAGTAATCGTCACTGCACCAGGAACAAGACCAAAGATAGCATCTACTGGTGCAGTATCGGTTACCAGCACTGGTTTACCTAACGTACCTGGCTGACCGCCATAGATAACTACGCCAGCTTCTTCATACACCTTGTTATCAATTGCCTGATCAACGATATCGAAGTAGGTGGTCGAGTGCATGACAAATAGATTTACACGGTTAAATTTATCACCGTATTTGCGCAATCCCTTGGTGAGTGTTTTCTTGCCATCAGTTGCGATGTCAGCAGTAACAACCATTTCTTTGTTATTGCCAATCGCAGCACCTAAAGCTGCTAAGGAGTATTTAATGTAACCCTCTAACGAAGCATCTGCTGCATCCGTCCCCACAAGTTCAGAGAACTCAGATACATCACGACCTCGGCGTTTAAATGCCTCCTCAGTTGTTGCGTATGGACCGTATTTCCACGGTGCTTTTACATCAACTGACTCACCAGCTCCGATTTTTTTGCTTTCAACCGTGTCAGTTGAGTCAACATCACGGTGTTCAATAGAACCGCCAATTTGATAAAAGGCTCGTTTGCGGAAGTCACCTTCAATAAACAGGTTATCCAACACAATGGCACCATTCGATGCCTGGTTGAATACCGCTAAATTATCTTGGCGACGCTCTAAGAACGCGGTTTGCGCCAAGTCATTATAAATCACTAGATCGCTATTAGTCGTAGTTGACATTGATTATATTTCCTTACTCTTTTGGAAGTTTTAAATATGCGTCACGCCCGTAACGTCGCTGATAGTCAGCTTTTTGCTGTGCGGACATTTGTGAGCGTTTTAGATGTGCGCCACCTTGTTTATGCATTCCAGCATCGGTACCTGAAGCAGAAGGAAATAAGTGAGGCGCGCTTTCTTTAAGTGATTCAATCCATTCAACAGGTGACAATGGCGTTCGACCATCTTTGCCCATGACTGGATTGCCATCTTCATCAACAGCGACAGCCTGACCCTCGTCGTTGATTTGAAAAATGCCCTTGGCACGTAAAATTAAGTCTTCTTGCGCACTGCTTAATGCGCCCGCTTTCCCTGCAGCAGAGCGAATCTCATCGCCCAATACACGAGCACGGAATTTATTTGCAAACGCCTCAGACTTTTCGACTTTGGCATTAGCTTCTTTCAATTGCTTATCAACATCACCACGCAAACGCTCAGTACGTTTATTAATGACTTCATCAATCTTCCCATCTGCAATGAGCTTGGCTTCTTCATCATTTTCAAAGCGTTTAAGCATCCCTTTCACCGTGTCAGGATCAATGCCTTCAAAACGTTTTAAGTTATCGCCTTGCTCTTTGAGTTTGCCGAGTAACTCATCGCGTTTAGCTTTTAATCCTGATACTTGCTCATTGACTGTTTTATCAATAATGGCTTGGATTTCAGGTGTTATTTCGGTTGTTCCACCACCGCCACCTTGTGAACCATCATCAGCATGTGAGTAGTATTTGCGTTCGATATTCATAAATAACATGTTGTTCCCCTTGGGATTGAATGCGCCTAGCGCGTTGGGATAATCCAGCTCTTAGCCGAATTTAGGTAATAAAAAAGACCCCGTAAGGAGTCTTTATTTTGTTACGAGATACCGGTTATGAATAACCAGCGTCTATAAATGCTTGCTCATCTAATTGCTTAAGCTGATCCAGTGAAATAAACTCTCCTTTATCAGTATAAAAATCAGAGGGGTTCATCCCTCCGTCTTTCATAAGTCTAAACCGTACCTCACCGAATACCTGCCTTTGTCGCCATTCAGGCTGTCGCTGAATCCAGTCAAGAAATGTCGTATTCACCGGAACTTGACCATTCATTGATGCCCGTGTCCCTTCATCCATTTCATCAATATCAATTCCTAGCTCTCGCCAAGATTTAAGTATGAATGTTTCTGTCGAACGGCATCCCCAATGAATTTTTCCGGGTCCTTGTTTGTATGGTATTTTGTGACCAATTGGCTTACCCCCAAGCGAGTATTTCAATCTATCCCTTACAATACAGTCGTTTGAAGTTTTACTATCTAAAGTAGATAGCCATTGCCGGCAATCAATAAGATCGTCATTGGCTTCTATGAATTGATTTCTCGCGGTAGCCTGTAAGTGGTTGATGGCTGTTTTAGCGATACTAATTGCGTTTGTACGGCTAATCTGTAAAGCACCATCTTTATAACCTTGCTTGCTGTGCCCGCGAATCTGCCGTCCGATATCAACCGCGCTATCACCATTCAAATAACCTGCTCTGACGACATTATTAATGCGAGTCATACGATCTTTTTCTAATCCATCAAACCACTCAGACAATAATTTGCCTTGAAATGGCTTGGCAATAACTGATGCATACAACATTTGCTCAGTAATGCCCATAAGCGGATATTTACGCAAGACCGCATCAGGAAGTAAGGCTTCAAACAGTGATGGGTAATAGCCTAACTCATAGACTGCATAGGATTTCAATTCATCCAATAAAAGAAGCTGCGCACTTTCTACAGCCTTTTTGTTGATGCTGCGAACGCTAGCAAGAAGAGACTCCAACCGCCTAGCGGTGAAGCTATCAGGGTTAATTTTGGCATCATCCAGCGAGATAACGAGAGCGGCGGTGAGCTCAGCATCAAAACTATTTAGCGCATTGAACATACGCTTAGCAACACCTGTAGAATAACGGCCAGAAAACAAAGAGTGAGCTATCAACTCATCGGCTAATAGCTCATTGATGGTGCTCATACACCACCCGCCATCGATGGTGCTTGATTGTTTAGCTCATCCACAACCATATCAACATCATCAGCAGGATTAATAACATCATACTTCTGTAGGTTACGTACCAGATCAGACTTACGTATTGCGCTGGATTGCCATGCTGCGACAATTTCACGGATCATCGCACTGTCCGCGATGTGATTAACGAGGTCTTTATTAATCTCAAACGAGGTATCTTTCGTGTCTAAACCAAGATATTCAGCACACCACGTTAGCGCTTTGCTGAACGCATCAGAGACATTCGAACAGCAAATACTAAGGATAGAAGTTTGGGCGTTCTGCTCACCGACAGACTGAATAACCGTTTTGACTTTACTGTCAGCGGAAACCAATTGAGCACCCAGTGCTATCATATAATCGCGCTTACTGTCCATCGCCTCTTTTGCTAGCATATTAGGCTGGGCTTGCTCGTAACCAAAGAATCCCTCTTTAGGTAGCATTAAAGGTGAACGAGACCCGACCATAATGCCTGTTTTTTCTAAGTGGTCTCGCCACTCTATATCTAACCCGCCTAGATATGGCTGAACTTGCCCACAGAAAAACACGGAATCTTCATAATCAGCAGAATTTCGATAATGCCCTAGATTGATTTTTGCCAAACCTAACAATGGCGCCTCATCAATGGTGTGGTCATTGTTTTGAGCACCAATAAACGTAAATGGAATCTCATTCCAAGCCCCTTTACCTGCACGCTCTGGAATATATTCAGAATCAATCTGAAACACACCACTCCCGCTTGGCTTGCGATAGACCCGACAAATAAACTTACCATCTTCTATCACCAGTACACGGTATTGAATGGCATCTTTAAATCCAAACCCGTCCTCTTCTTCCACCGCTTCACGCAATACCACCAGCGTTAACATCGTGCGCCCATTAATACGCGCTGTGCGCCAGTTAATAATATCTTCAGCTTGATATTGAAATATGTATGGGAGTTTAGAGCCGCTGTTGTAATCAACATATAATCCGTGACGCCCTACTTCCAATACCGATTCAAGAGAGGATTGAGCTAATTGGTAAATGCTTGAACCTGCGCCATCTGCATCATCTTTTAAACAAGACAGTTTTTCAGTAACCGCAACTAATGGGTCTTTCTTGAATGCCATCCCTATCATACCGTTACGAGTGTTACCTGTTATTGGGTAAAACACCGCACGGTCTTGATAGTCCTTATTACGTTTCTTTTTACGCTTGTTGTCTTGTTCTTCAAGTTCAGGAAGATAATTTTTTATGTCATCGCCACCCCGACAAACAGCGCGAACTAACTCCCACTGAGGAGCAGCCGTTTTATACTCCGGTCGAGTAAAATCAACATTATTTATACTCATCAGAAGGTTGTTCCTAAGTTAATTTCGAATGCTGGTCGTTTAACGTTCCGTCTACTTACAGCAAAATATCTAAACCCATCAGCATCATGTGATGTGTAATCGTGAAGTGGTTTATCTTTCCAGCAACCTCGTTTGTCATCCCACTCTTTTCGATATGCTTCGAGATGAGCAATGCCTTCACCACATTTATGTTCGTCAAAGACACACAGAGGAAGAATTTCACGTACAGCCTCAATACCTTCATCAATAGAAAGCTTTGGCACTACGTCAAATTGAATCGAGTAAATTTGCCCGTCAATTTCATACCCTTCACGAGCTAGTTCTCTACGCGATTTCGCATCTGAACCAAATTCACGGTTATCAATATCATGAGGTCCATTATGACTTGCGTATGTGTAGCCTTTATCTTTCAGCACTTTCATATAATGTCTTAGACCTTCACCACTGTTTGAGTAATGGTCTATCACGTGGAATTCATTACCGACTTCACGAATAAACCAGATTGACGTTGAATCACCAACGCCGATATCCCAATACGTATGCACAGGTAGGTGTGAATTATCAGGAAGCGTGCCAATACGTTTATTTTCGTACAGAAAGCGGAATTGTTTGGCGTAATAAGCACCTTCAACAGATTGTTGAAATGCCTCAGACGGTATTGACGGATATTCCCGCTTCATATCGTCGCCAAGTGTTTTCTCTTTGGCGTAATACCATGCTTTCTGGCGCTCATTTAATTGAACACCGTGCTTACTGGCTATCTCATCGAAGTAATCGACTAACCGTTGCGGTAATTGCTCGACAGGGTCAATGGCGTATTCGGGATTCTTCCACCATGAGAAGAAAAAGAATTTCCAATCTAGGTTAGAGAGAGCCTTACTCTGAATTTGCGCTTTCTCAGCAGACTGGCAGTAATCATAGAAATAACCTGCTCGACCTTCCGCTGTACTTTCAATCGTCGTGAAACAATCGCTTGATACTGCCTCAAACGCACCAGTAACAATCTCACGAGCCTTTTCTGGATACTTGGCACATATCTTGCCGAACTCAGATACATGTAAATATCGGAGTGTGCCGCCACGAAATGACGTGCTGATATAAAGCGACCCACCTTTACTAAAAACCAATTCACCAGCCGCATCATTGCTCGCTGGATTTGCTGCCTTAATTTCATCAGGTAGTTTTTCATAGGCATACTTTATCTTTTCCCTGAATAGCCGCTTAGCATCATTTAGCGTATGAGCTATCAATGCACATTTAGCCGCCTCAAATAACGCCGCGTCTAATTGGATGATGCAGACCTCAGTCGTGAAGCCAAGTTGCCTAGCCTTTAAGATAATGTTTCGCGTGTGCATCCCTTCAAAGTATTCAAGCTGCTCAGGCGTCATTTTAAATCGAACTGGCTTACCTTCTTTGTTGGTGATCCAGTAAAGATGATTCAATCGCCAGAGCTTATCTCTCAATAATGCAAGATGTTCTGGCTTCATGATTATTCCTTAGATAAGTCGTCCATTAGTTCTGATAGCTGACTAGCTGTCTTATTCGGCTGTGCTTCATCTAGCCCGTAAGCTTGTCGCTCAAGGCCAACTAGATTTTTAAGTGTTTCGCTTAATGCTTTGACTGACTTAACGCGCTCAGGGAGAGAAATGATTGAATGATAAATTTCACTTAGCTTGTCACGTCCGTTATCATCAGGACTAAACATTAGCTCGCCCAATTTACTTAAAGCTGGTACATCGGCACATTCAGCCGATAGCTCATCAAATAAGTTATTGGTTAACTCTCTAGCCCTGCGAATATCGCCTCTATGCTCCATACGAACAGTGGCAATAACCTCGGCGGTTGCTTCAATAAGTACGCGCTCTGAAAGTACTGTTTCGCTGCGTACCTGCTTGCGTACTTCTTCTTTGCGTACCAAATCATCTGCACGGGATTTTATCTTTGCGTTAAGGTCTCGCGACCAATCATCCTTCTTTGCTCTTTTGCGTATAGCTCCTTCAGATATGCCATGCTGTGAAGCTATTTCTCGAAGTGACATCACGCCAGCTCGGTAAGCCGACTCGATGGCCTCCCAATCTGGTCTTTTATCCATATATTCATATCCTCATAACAAATTAAAAAGCCAGTTCAAGTGGGCTGGCTTTGTGATTGGTTATTCTGCTACTTCAACCACAGGCACATATTCAACGCTGCTAATCTCGTCGGGTGAGATGTATATCCATGCTCCGTTCGACTGAGCAATTGCGATTAGCCCATTCGTCACTCGAGGCTCTTTAGTTGTCATCATGCCTTCGTATGTAGTTCCGTCTTTCTTTGTTGCGATTACTGTGTATTTCTTCATATTTCACCCAATAAAAAACCCGCACTTGGCGGGTCGCTATCTAAACAGGAAATATAGAACTGGTATCAATAATGCAACAGAACATATCCTGTACCAGATTATCTTTGCTGTTATTTCTTTCTTTATCTTCTTTGCTTGCGCTCCATCACTAGACTCTTTAATTTCATTTTTGTGAGCTTCTAATGCTTCATTTTTTACTTGCTCACTTTTTTCTAACATCTTATGGCTCCCTATTGCCATCTTCACAACTACAATCAATATCACTATTGGTATGGCAAGTAGAGCCATAACATCGAACCATGAAATCATTAGTTACCTCCTATTGGAGGAATGCTAACACTAACTAAATGTAATAAATAACACATATTTGACTTATGCTTAAAAAAGGCCGCATTAGCGACCTATTGAATTTGATTTGAGAACTCCATTTCCGCGAAGTCTTCAAGCAAGCCAGATATTTTATGTATTGCATCATCGGTTAGCTCTTCATTCATACACCAAGAAACTAGCACTGTAGGATCTGGTAGGTATTCTCTTTTCAGCATATTGAAGAACAGCATGCTTAATTCGAGGTCACTTTTATAATCTTCCCGATAGTATGATTTTAAGAAGTTAGCCAGCGACTCAACACTAAACTTAATATCTCCTAGCGATGAACGAAAAACAGGCCGCTTATGCATGGCGACCTGTCTAATCAAAAATAACTCGCTGACGACCAGTGAAAAGATTTCTACTTGCTTATTGCAATCTTGCTGCATGCTGCTCTCCATGCGCTGAAGGATAAAGCAATTGCATTTGCCCTTTAACATCAAAAGCAGCCATACATCGAGCATCAAAGTCTTTGTAATCAACAGAACTATTAGCAATATTTGTTACTGCCACCATTTGCTGTTCTACCGCATGCAAGGCATCACCTTTCAGGTACTGATGGATTTTCTCTCTATTGCCCTTATTTTCTTTGACTGATTCATAAACATAATCAGGCAATGCAACGCCATAAATCCATTTAGCCGTGATACCAGCGAACAATAATGGACAACCGCCAACATGACCAAAATAAGGAGTCCCTGACATCTTTGATAGCGCTCTGTAATAGGGTTCTTGAAATCGCTTTTCCCATTCAGTAGCCTCTTTATATGTTAGTAACCCAATAACCTGACCTTCGGTCAATGTCATACTCTGTGACATCAACATGTTTTTAATGTGCCGGTCACAAGCGCGAGCAAATTTAGGGGATAACCATCTTGCGAACTCAATTACTAATTCAGGATGGATCCAAGTACCGCCATGTCGTCCTTTTTCTACTCGAACTAAAAGGGGAGAAATCTCCTCTTTAGAATTATACGCTTCAATATCAAGCTCTTTTCCTACCTCATAGATATACTCTTTAGTTGATGAGACCCTTAACCAGTCTTTGGTTAGTTTTCCAAAGTGCCTAGCTGCTGCTGTGGCATTAACCCAACAATCGCCATTAAACGGGATCAGAGTTTCGTCATACTTCATAGGTATGATTTTAATCATTGCATATTTCCTATAGAAAGGGAGCCTGTTAGCACAGAAAAGCCGCCCCAAGAGAGCTTGCCAGCTATAACGGCAGTTCTCAGGCTCACTTTCTGTAGACTCTTGGTGTTTTAGATGTGCGTGCTATGCACAGGGTGAAATGCGTACTACTGATTACAAAACTTGAATAAATGTAACTTTCTTTTAACTTTACTTTCGTAACATCACGTTGATAGGGGTATGGTTATTACATCGCTAAGTTATTACCCTCAAATATATTCCTATGAACCATCCCCTTTAAGCCCCAGCATCGGGGCTATTTTTTTGTCATTAAAAAGCCCCGCATTTAGCGAGGCTCAGATTTGTAATATCCGCTTGAGACTACTACCTTTTTCAGATTGTGGTCATTAACGATTAACGTATAGTGACGTCACATTCATAAACTATTATTCTCTACTTTGCCCCGATATCTGGGGCATTTCTTTGTTGTTCAATTTCCCGCATTGCTTTCCTGTTAAAAATATACTTAACTAATTGGTTAATTTTTCATTGCATAAGAGGGAGTATCAATATATGTATACTAATCCTATTACTCTCTTAGTCATATTTCTTCCTATCCTTGTCTGTATCTTATTCATTATTACTCAAGATAAAAAACCATCAGACGTAATGACTATTTTTTTGAAGTTCTCTATCTACTTGTTAAGCGCTCTTACCTTCATAAATTTAATTTTTTTTGCAAGAGCATTTACTGGTTGGTATTAAGGTAAACACTCAGTTCTAATGTAATCTTGCAAGCCAAGTATCATTTGCTTGGACTCTGCGATTCGTTGTCTGAGTAACCAATAATTTCCGATAGCGGAGTCAGTAGGTCTGGCGGCTGTTCCATCATCCACGCTGGAGGTTGAATTGGTTTCGCCTTTCGGACAACTGGCTCTGATGTACACCCGATCAGGATTACGCTCAGCAGCAATACGCAACTGGTCAATTTCAGCTTTTGCATTTGTGAGTTCCGTTGTGTGTTTGGTGTCGAGTTCGTGAAGGGAGTTGATGCGCTTTTCGTAGTCTGCAGTGATAGCGACTTGCTCGCTGAATTTATCCTTCAATGTTGAGTAATCACCTTTCAGGTCACCGTAACTACCCATTACCCACCAAAGCCAGAAAGCGAGGATAGCGCAAGCACCACCCAAGACTTTAGTTAGCGTTGTCATGGTGGAATCTCAACATGAGGCGCATCAATGAATTTAGTTTCGATTGGTAGTGATGGATCATTCTTCCAGTTGATACCGAAACGCAATTTAACTCCTAACTCATCTGCAGCCTGCTTGATTGCATTAAGTACCGGAATGAAATATTTCAATTCCCAGTTCATACCAGCCTTTATTGATGTTGGAAGAATGTCCACAGCATTCCCCTCGCACACACCATCAATAGGGCATTGTTCTAAATGCCGAGAGTTCATTGTCTGCGATACGCCTTTAGCGACATTTTTACGCTGCTCTTCCTTGCTGCGAACACCTTGTATAACAGCAAAATCAGCAGGTGTGATTTCTAGCGCCCTATTAAGAACTTTAACTAACTTGGGATTCACGCCAACCAAATTATTCTTACTGCGCTGCCCGAAAACAAATTTAGTCATTATTCACTCCAGCTTTACCTTTAATAATATTGCTGACTTTCTCGACGCCCCAGTAACCAATCATGACGCTAGTGATATAGGAAAGGTCAGGGTTCATTCCGAAGAACGCTAGCAAGTCCTTTGCAAACCAGCCGAGGAATGCGCACAAGAAACCATCAAGTAACGTTTTCCACCAACCTCCGCCGTTGTACATCCCTCGCAATATGGCGACAGACCCAGCTAGACCAGCAAAAACACCTTGCTCTTTGTACTGAGACAGATAGCTAAATACCTGATCCCAAAATTCAGGGGTTTCTTTCATATGTTTCATACTCACCCCCTACGTTGGAGGAATTTAGTTAATAGATAGCCGCGCACAATCTCTATGCGTCAATTAAGTGTGTGTGATTAGAATTCTGTGGCGGCGTATTTGGTGCACCGAGACGGGATTCGAACCCATAACAAAGCAATTATGAGTTGCCTGCTCTACCGTTGAGCTACTGGTGCAAATAAAAAAGCCGCACTAGGCGACTTATTGAAATTGGCGGGATAGCGTGGAATCGAACCACGATAAGAAGGTTAACAGCCTTCCGTAATAACCTTTATACGACTAACCCTAAAATGCAAAAAGCCCCTACCGGAGTAGAGGCTCTAAAATCTGGTTAAGCCAACCTAAGAACAGTTAAGGCAGCTTACCTGATAAGTATTGTCCATTTGGCCACTACTGTCAATAGCAAAGTTCAGTTATTTTCCTAACTTTAACTACACGTTTACGACTGTTCATTGCATTTCGTAGTGGTTCGTACAATAACCACTGACAAGCTTTCAGTTTTTCGTCAACTTCGCGTCGGCATGTTCGCAATGATGGAACTTTTATCTTTCCTCCTGATCGCGTGTTCATTTTGCGAGGATTTGCAACCGAGTGATAGTAAGATGCTATCGAAAGCTTTGAAGCGCCATGAGCGTAATAGCTGAGTAATATTTTATAAGCCTGCTCGTCAGTGGCGATGATTGAATCTACGACCTGAGAAATCAACATTCCGTCATCGTCACTGCACATAGGTCTTGATGGTGTACTGTTTGGCTCGACTGTTCGCATGAACTTGTAAATCATGTTTATCATGCGTACATTCAATCGCCCTGAGTGAACCCACGCTCCCCACAATTCAAGCCAACCATTAAGCCAGTCGAATTGTTCCTTTGTTAGTTCTTTCTCTCCTATGTAGCTCATTTAGCCTCCTGAGATTCTTTGCATTTCCATCTATCACCACCTCTGTGCCTGACCATCAATCTACCGTTGATAACAATGTGGCTTTCAGCGCTAGCATCACGAACATACTTCCTAATAGTCCCTCTATTCGCACCGATTAACCGCCCTATTTCAGTCATATTCCCGTAATGCTTTATAAGCAGCTCAGGGATGGTCGTGATTTCAGCCTGCATCTTTCAGCTCCTTCAATTTCCTCCTGAAAACCTCTTTGATGGTTTTGCATTCATCAATAGTCCACTTGTGACGTTCATGATCACACTCGATAGACTCAACGGCTTGCTGCCCTATTCGATTAATAAGCTCTACGCGATACGGAACTAGATTCCCCGACTTATGCTGATTACAAACAACACATTGCCGATGGATGTTGCGCTCATCGAATCTCAGTTGTGGAGCCGCAGCGGTAGTCCGATAATGACCAGCATCCCACTGAGCAGATTGAAACGTTCCGCATGATATGCATGGAAAATCACGGTCTCTTTGTCTGATGTATGCGTTGACGGCTTGTTGTGCTTGTTTAATCCAATAACTGCGGGGTTTTACTGCTAACTTGCGGGCTTTGAGTTTATCGCGGGCTTTTACTTCTTTTTCTCGTTGCTGTTTTTCAAATGATTTTTGCTTCTTCTCCCTGTCCGTTCTGTAAATCCGTATTGCTAACTCTTCCTTGTGTTCTTGACTGCACCATTTTTCAAAATCCTTTTCTGGCAAAAACCACTCATTGCATATCTTGCATTTACGCCGTCGAAGCTTAGCCATACATAAACCCCATCGCTAAAGTAACAATCGAAAAGAATAGAATTACGTGTCGGGTTCTAATCACACTCTCACCCCGCTCAGCAATGAATCTAACCATTTCAACAATGGGCTTCCCATCCCTTTCACATTGGCTCTATCAACAATAACCATGCCAGTTCCAAGTGGCTCATTACCTCTTACGCAGTGACTTTGCTTAAATATCTCAGTGAAGTTATTTTCGATAATCTGAATTGCATTGCGTGATACTTGATATTTAACAGTACCGCCGATTTTACCGACCACAGTTATTGCTCCAAACTTATGCATTAACCCGAGGATGAAGCTTACATATGACCGCGACATACCTGTTAGGCTTGTGGCTTTCTTTGCTGTGAAATATTCGAGTCCACTTACAGCGTTAATAACATCGATTGCTCTTTCTCCTTGCTGAGTCATGATTTCTCCTTGTTTAAATCGTGGCGATTGATGTGCTCTCTGCGCATGTTTTGCAGTGAAATAACCAATGCATGAGCTTCGTCTAACTTCTTGTCGATTTCTTTTAGTTTTTCTATTGGATTCACTTTCTCGCCCTCCGCTTCTTGGCTGCTCGGTTTATCTTTGCGTGACCTGTGATGCGCTTAGTTGATGTTTGGTAACTACGTTGATGCTTGAAGTTGTTAGTCCACTGAGCGTTATGCATTGACAGTGACGCAAGAAATTGTGCTATTTTTGATATGATGTTCATCTCTCTTGCTGCTCCTTGAGTTTCATATATTCCGAATTATTTGGGATTGTCACGAGACAACCTATACCCGCCGCCCAGCATTCAACCTGCTCCATGAAGTGGAACATTTCACCCGTATCTAACTTTGATGTTTTTCGTAGCGTCCTGACGCGCTCTATATCTTGCGTGGTAGCATCTATCATTTCGGCAACCTCATAACCTAGGAATGTATGCTTTAGCATCTCCTTGACGGTCTCAGGCGTGAAATTAGACTTGTTCTTACATAGATATTTGCTTATCTCACCGCACCACAAATGGAAAGTGGAATTTTGAGATAGTGAACGCTTGTTCTTCCAAGGCTTGATAATGATTCGGTGTGGTTGATTTGTTGCTAGAACTTCTTTGAGGTGTTGCCATGCTGCGGTTTTGGTTGATTCGTGGAAGAGGAAATCTGCTTCCAAGTTAGCCTCCTACTCGTCATTGCTTTTTGGTTCGCGGTAGATTGCAATAACAAGCCCGTATTTTGTTGCAACTCTAACCATCTGGTTTTCTTTTATTTTATCAAGCTTATACGCCTCATAAAATTCAGATATTGCTGCCAGCTTACGGTCTTTCTCTTTTCGTTTGATTAGCTTTCCGAAAGCCAGTCCAGTAAAGTATTCAAAGGCTCTAATTAATATCCATAAATACCCTATGGCAGATAGCAACCCAACGACCAATTTGTATGTTTCATCACTCACTGTTAGCTCTCCTGTTCCATGCATATATAGCCTCTTCCCTTTCCTTTGGTGGCAAAGAAGCTCTGCACTTTCTACACTTAGCTTCCATTAGGAAGTAACCAACTAATTTTGCTTCTCCGCCGCAAAACGGGCATTTATTCAGCTCTGTTAACGTTGTTCCTTTCATCACTCAACACCTCGCTTAATTGCCCGCCATAAACTCACGCTTGCTAACACGCATGTATGCCTTGCCTCTTGGAAAGCACTTGTCCATTTTTCTATTTAGTCGAGTGGTTTTCTTTTTTATTGGATTGGATGAAATATCTACGAGTAGTTGATTTACCCATTGCCTGCTATCAACTAACAGCTCAAAATTTTTGTAGCAGTTATCTAAATCTGAATATGGGTAATCCTTGTGAAATAATATGCTCATCTAGAAGTCCTTATGATTTGGTGTGTTACTTAACTTGGCTGCGGTAACTATCCCACCCGAAATTAATCGTTGTCGGGCTACCCATTCTTAAACGGTCGATAACTCGCTCACCCAGCACCTTTGAAAGCTCTGCGAATGCTAGGTTTGTTAGCACTCCAACTGGCTTTTTGTTTGCTAATCGACGGTCTACAACTTGGAAGATAATCAAATCCTCGTTGAGGTTTCCACGCTGCACGCCAACGTCATCAAGCACTAGTAAATCAACTTCGCACAGGTCATCGATTAGCTTCGATTCTGAGGTCTTGGCGTCCTTCTGGTATGTTTCGCGCACTCGCATCATTAGGTCTGGCAATGTAGCGATTAGGATGCTCTTACCGTGCTGTATGAGGTGATTTCCAATTGCTGCCGCTAGGTGATTCTTGCCAGTTCCTGCATTGCCGCTGAAGATGAACCCGCCAAAATTTTTGCCAAAGTTCTCAGCATAATTCTTGGCTTTGCGTAATGCGGTTTGCTGCTCAGGTGTGGTGGTTTGATAGTTATCGAATGTGCAATCTAGGTGAAGCGGGTTAATTCCAGATCGACCCATGATTTTATTCAGTCGAGTAACACGATTTGCATCGGTGATCCGCTTTGAATCAATTTCACCCTGCTCTCGTTGCCATGCCATGATTTCTTCAGGTGTTTCAAACTTTGGCTTGATGTGTTCCGGCATCAGTTTTCTAAACCGAGCCAGTGCTTGCATTCCTGTACTCATCAGAAGTTCTCCGGTATGAATTCTTGGGTTCGACTAGGCGGCATAACCCGCTTAGATGGCGTCCAAGCTGGCTTAGTGTTTTTGTTCTGGTAATTCAATTTCTGACTAGCAGTGATAAACCAGTTTTTTGGCTTATCGGCTCTAAACTCAATATCCAGTCGTCTCAACTCGTGTTCGAGGTCGATGTTTGAATACAGGCTTTGCCACTCAGTAAAATCTTTTTTGTTTAATCGGATCACCTCACCTTCGAATGCGTACTTGCTAGACATCTGGTGAACACTTGCCGATTTATTTTCAGGCTCATCAGAACAAGCCGTGTTTTCGGCTTGGGTGTTTATAGGGTTAAGGGAATCAGGAATCAGGTTAAGGGAATCAGCAGGGATAGTTTGATTCTCTTCTGGTTCTTGCACTGTACTTGTATGGTGCTTTTCTGGCACTTCTTTAATATCAGTAGGTTGCGTAACTTGTTCGGGTATTTCACTAGCCGCTTCTTTCATGTGTGGGTTCTGGTGTTTCTTCCAGTTATTAATCTGGATAAACTCATTCCCATCTACTACATATCTAGTGATAAAGTTTTTACCATGTAATTGAGTGAGCAACTTGTCACAATCAACATCGTCATATGGCAAAACCATAGCTTTAATTTTTCGTGGTTTATCTTCTAGTCGACCTTCGCGATCAGCAACTGTCCATAGCCCCACAAAAAGAATACGAGCCAATGGCTCGCACTCTGCTAAATCATCATTAGTAAAAAAGCCCGGTTTAATATTTCTTGCTCTGGCCATTTATGCCGCCTCCAGTTGTTTCATTGCCAGCAATCCAGCGATCCACTGAATTCCTTTAGGAGTGAATTTAACTTGTGTGTATGCGTGACCATTGTGAGGATTCTCGCCTGTTTTAACTTCAAATCTGTTGCAATCTAAGTGCTCAGAATAAGGGGCGAGTTTTCCAGCTAATGGATACATAATTCTTTTAGCCAACAAGAAATTACGAAAGAAGTTCTCTTTGACTTTTAATAGTTTGCAGACCTCACGAAAACCTAGTGAGCCAGTAGCTTGAACGTAGCGATCAACAAACTCAGCCTTAGGCGCTGCGATAGCTAATTGCTGCTCAACGATTTGTTTCTGTTCTGCTAGGTCTGCCGCCAGACGTAAAGCTTCTGGCAGCGTTTGAGGGATGAGAGGTTTTTGAGATTCAAGTTCTTGCCAGCGTTTAATAATCGCCATTCTTAACTTGATGCTGTAGCCAGAAATCAAACATAGGCATTCTTCTTTGTTGAGTAGAAGCATTTGCTGCGTTCGGTTTTTGGTGTCCGTGTAATCTCCTAACTTTTCAGGAGATTGAATTTCAACCAACATCTTGCGAATATCAGCCATTACATTGTCGTGTCTCTTTCCTGTTAGGTCTGAAATCTCCCGACTGCTCATGGTTAATTCACCACTGTTTACTAAAGTAGTTATTTGATTCATAATTACCTCTGTAGTTTCTATTTAAATAAGTTCTATTTGAGCCTCACTATGTCCCACATTTGAGGCTTTTCTTTTTACTTTCCCTTTTCCTTCTAGAACCTGAATTAATCGCTCTGCATAGTCACCTTCAATCACTACGCTTCTAGACTTCTCAGGCATTGATACAGCTTCAGTAGGCAATCCATAACGAGCTATAGCCTTACAAGCCAAGCTGAATATGCGACTCTTCTCTCTACTAGCTGAACTCGGGTGAATACCCATTGCTTTAGCGAACCCGTCATTTCCATCTTTAAACATCATTTGAAAGAAATAGGTTTCGAGTGTTTCTGGTTTACATGTGATTTTGATATTTTTTGCTGTGTCCATTTGTTAAATTCCTTTTGACGTAGTTAGTCCGTTGCTCACGATCCTGTGAGTGTGTTGCTCTGAGAAGTTCCTCTGAGCGATTCCAAAGAATATAGACACCCTAGAATTACCCTAGGGAAAGCAAATCTATATTCAGATGTTAAAGAGCGATTTATCTATTCGTTTTTGCCAGATGGGAATGCTTTTACTTCTTCAGCTTCAACGCTTCCATCTTGTTTTTTAATTACATAAATATTTCGTTTTTTTAAGATTGCTTTGCTAATAGCGCTTTGTCTTACACCAAGCAATTCCGCTGCTTTGTTTTGACCTAGCTCTGTAGCAAATGCTGTTAATGGGATTCTTTCCATGCTTCCTCCTTTTTTATTTATTATCACCGCAAGTGATAAAATAGTCAACACCTGCGGTGATTGGTAAATATTCCATTTGGTAATAAAATAAACATATGAAAAAGAAACCAATCACTGACGAACAAAAAGCCGATGCAGTGCGGCTAAAAGCCATTTTTGAGGCAAAAAAGAAAGAGCTTGGCTTATCCCAAGAGTCTCTAGGTGATGCTATTGGCATGGGGCAGAGTGCGGTTGCACAGCTATTAAATGGCGTTAATGCAATTAACGTAGAGAATGCAGTTAAACTAGCAGAAGCCTTGGAGGTTTCTGTAGATGATTTCAGCCCGTTATTGGCTAAAGAGATCAGGAGAATGTTCAACTCAGTATCTGAGCAAAAGATAGTATCTAATGGAGATAGATACATGTATCCATTGCTTACTAAAGTGCAAGCAGGAACGTTCACCGAAAACAGTAATTCATATACAGAAAAAGATGCTTACGCATGGATACCAACAGCCAAGAAGGCAAGTGATAGCGCATTCTGGCTAGAAGTTGAAGGTCATTCAATGACAGCCCCTCAAGGTGGACGTCCTAGCTTCCCTGAAGGTATGCTGATACTTGTTGACCCTGAGCAGGATGTTAACTTTGGTGACTTCTGTATAGCTCGCATGATGAACAATGAGTTCACATTTAAACGACTTATCAGAGAAGGTGAAACAGAATACCTTGAGCCATTAAACCCACGGTTCGAGATGATACCGATTAATGGCAACTGCCAGATTATAGGCAAAGTGGTTAAGTCTCAGTGGCCTGACGACACGTTTTAGGGTGTGGGGAAAATAAAGGATTGAACAATGAGCAAAAAATTAAAAGATATTAATGAAATAGATACAGAGTTAGCAAGCAAGGAGTCCGCTAACAATAAACCACTACCCATTGCATTGTATAGTAGTAAAGATTTGCCTATTGGAGATGTTGTTTTAGAATGCGCCGTTCTTGACAATGGAATGCGTATTTTAACAGCAACATCTGTTTTCAAGGTTTTTGGGCGCTCCAGAAAAGGCGTGAATTCTAGACTGGAAATAAACGGGACCAAACTACCTCCATTCATAGCAGCAAAGAATCTAAAAAACTTTATAAATGATGATGTTATTAGGTGGACCACTCCAGTTGAGTATATGGATGGTAGTACGAAAAAAACAGGATATGAAGCTAATATCATCCCTAAGATGTGCGAGGTCTACCTAACTGCTCGTAGGAATAACGCCTTAGTAGAATCACAGCAAAAGCTGGCAATAACATCTGAAATTTTACTGACATCATTAGCTCAGGTTGGTATAGATGCGTTAGTTGATGAAGCAACTGGTTTTCAACATGATAGAAAATATGATGCTTTACGGTTATTACTTTCAAAATATATCGCAGAAGGTTTACAGAATTGGCTCAAAACGTTCAGGGATGATTTTTTCTCTGAATTAGACCGCTTATATGGAAATAACCCAACATCATCCAGAAAACGCCCTGCATATTATGGGAAGTTTATAAATAAATACATATACGAACCATTAGAAAATGGATATGTTAAAGAAAAATTAAACGAACTAAATATACTCCCTAACGGAAAAAGAAAAGCAAGATTTCACCAATGGCTAAATAGTGATGGAAGAGAGATGTTAATAAATCAAATAGGTAGAACGCAAGGTCTCATGGAGACCTGCTCAAATATTGAATCATTTAAAAGAAAAGCAGCTAAAAGAAAAATGGTTTCAATTGCACCGTTTTTATTTGATGAAATGAACAATATCGACGAATAAGCAAAAACACCAGCCCTCCCAGCGAGGGCTTTTTTGTGCCCGCAATTCCCCGCCAGTGTGATTTTCCTCGCAAGATAAATAATTTTTGAAAATAAATATCATTTAAATTCAATAAAGTATCACCGCCAATAATATTATTATCACCTGCGGTGTTGACATCAAAATCACCGCTGGTTATATTTAACCACATCGAAGGCACACACCCTGAGATAAATGCTCTTTAACATCTTGCCGATTACGTGTGGTTTATACAGTACGGCATAGCGGAACGCTCAGAGGAACTTCTCAGAGCAACCACTGAGTGGTTTTTGGGGTGTAGTGCAAATCATCCGGAAGAGTCAAGCCCACAGACAAAATCGAGGGTAGCACCGGCAGCCGCAGGTAAAGCTGACTGAAACAATTGACACAGCACTACACCACCAAAGATCACTTAGGAGGCAAATATGACAGCAATTACTTTTTTACCAGCGAAAGAAAACTCAAAGATGCGCAGATATAAACGTAACAGAGAGTACTACAAGCAACGTAACGAGTTAAAAGCTAAACAGAAAAGCCGCTCAGTGGAAGAAATATGGGATTCGATATTTAAACCAGTAGACGAAACCGATGTACTGGCAAGCTTAATTATCGGGATAAAAGACATGCCCGATGTACAACACAAGCAACCACGGCTACGCAAGCCGATTATGAGTGACAGTTCAGTCACAGCAAGGGGATAGATATGAGTTTTCATGACTTATCAAAAGAATCGAAGCAGATAGCAAGAGAAACTCTTGCTGAACTTCTGAAACTTGAGAGAGCGCAGGCATTTAACCTAAGTGATGGCGCAAGTATTGAGCTGGCAAAGTTTGTGAAAGATGCCTTTATTGAATTAGAAACAGAAATAAGCTGCGTTGGGCAATCATTTCAATTGCCAAGAATGGCTTGATTAATAGATAGGAGATAGAGATATGTGTGATTGCTTTACGAAATTAGGCGATGACATGGAAAGTCGCATCAAAGCAAAACTACCTGAAGGCGCAAGCCTACGGTCTTCTGGCTGGAAACAATCAGGCTTGTTTATGTCTGGTGGAGTCATGTCAGTTAATTATTTCATTGAATACAACGCCAGTTATCAGGAAGTCAAAAAGGACGGTACACCGAAAGCCCGCCTAACAAAGCAGGATTTCCCCGTTACGTTCTCATTCTGCCCTTTCTGTGGCGTGAAATGTGAAAGCAACTAGCATCGTGTTTAGTTAATAACGGAGGGAGTATGACAGATAAGTATTTGTGCTTTTCCTGCAACAAAGAATTAGGCGAACAAGATAAAGCATTCATTTTTGATGTTGATTATAGCGATAACCCATGCGCTGAAAATTCAGGTCATTGCAGTGAAGAATGCTTTTATCATTCAACTGGCAGGTTTGATGAATATCGTGATTTGCTGGATAGAAGAGAATTTATTATCAATAACTCCATCACGGCAGATGCAATGTTAAAGGCTAGGGGGTGATATGGAATTTAAGGGTAGTAAATCACCGTGGAATTATAATGGCAATATCCGTGGCGCCGTAGAAGGCTCTATTGATGATTTAGTCGCGTCCGTTTATCCAATGCACTATGAAAATGTAGAAGAGATGAAGGCTAACGCCCATCTAATCGCAGCGGCACCAGAGTTATTATATGCTTTGATTGAACTAACTGAAAGCGCCAAAGAGGCTATTGATGGCCTAGGTGACTTAGCAGACGCAATAGACACAGCCAAAGCAGCAATCGCAAAAGCCCTCGGTCAGCAGTAACCCACCACTTAATCATTCATATCGCTATTAATAGTGAGGAATACGCACATAAGGAATTAATTATGGGTGATGTAGGAGATGATTTTCGCGCATACAAGGAAATGGTAAAAGAGCGAAAATCAGCACGACTAAAAAATAATACGGAGCAACTAAAGGATATAGATATTCCGTACACGAGAGATTCAAGTGGAACTATTCACTTTCAAACAAAGAAAGGCAAGGTTCTATTTTATCCGACAACAAACAAATATCAGCACAAGCGAAGCGTCAAACAAGGCGGATTAAATAAAGCTGTTGAATTAGCCAAAAGCCTCGGAATCTAACCCACCGCACCAACACCAGAACACTTTCAATAACAATCGCTATCAATCGATAAGTGAGGGTTTCGCACATCCAGAGGTAAGCATGAATATTGATAAATACAAACTTTGTTTAGCTCAACAGCAAGCTGGAATTGCTCGTTATCTCAAGGATGAGAACGGATGGAGCGAAGCAAACGAAACATTAAAAACAGCATACGGAGTACAACATGAATGCAAAGCAGAAACACGCAAAGCAACAGATATTCACCCTACTTCGCGAGTCTGAAATGACTGAGCAACAAGTCGAGTTGTTATTTGCTGATTGGAAATTTAAACAGCAATGCGAAAAGACAAATCGCATCTTACATCAAGTTAATGCTCGTGGAACGTACGCATTCACGTAAGGACGCAGCATGAGAATTTCAGAGTATGAAAATTTCGTCACCATTCCAGACCGTGAGCACATAGCAAATCAGGATGATGAGCTAACTAATGAAATGGCTCAGGTTATATGGGATTCAGTAACGAATGCGTCACCAACAATAATTCAGTCACTAACTGAATCTCAACTTGCAGGTATTTGGGATGGAGCCTTTAACGCCGCGAAAAACATAAGAAATGAAATACGGAGGCAATAATGGAAACTCAAAAAAACCATTATAGAAAAGCGTTTGATTCCCCTTATTTAAGCAGTGCTGACATCGTTGATAGAGTTGACTTAACGATAGCTCGTGTTGTTTTGGAGGGTGATAAAACTAAAAAAACAAAAGATTTATTTAATACCGCTTATTTTGCAGAAAAAGAACTTAGACCAGGCGAAGCATTAAAGCCAATGATACTTAATGCCACAAACTCAAAAATGCTTCGTCGCTTGACAGGTTCGCCATTCATTGAAGATTGGTGTAATCAGCGCGTTACTGTCTATGTTGATACCAACGTGAAGTTTGGTCGTGAAGTTATGGAGGGGTTAAGGATATCCCCTAACGCACCTAGAGCCTTAGTTCAGGAATTAACTCCGAACATGGAAAAGGCTTGGAATAATGCAAAAGAAGCATACAAAAGAGATGGAAATCTGAATGCTGTTACTGCCCGTTTAAGTATATCACCTGAAAACGAGCAAAAACTAATTTCGGAGTGTAATGATGAAGCCAATATTTCATGATGTTGAGCAAAACTCTGATGATTGGGAATCGTTACGGGTAGGAAAAGTAACATCTTCAAACGCCCCGCTGTTCATGGCTAATTATGGTAAGGCATTTGGAGACCCTGCAAAAAAGTATGCACTACAAATTGCGCTGGAAAGGATAACTGGCGCTAAAGCTGAATATAATTATTCAAATAAACACATGGAACGCGGTCACGAACAAGAGCCCATAGCAAGGATGCTATATGAAGATACTACATTTTCATATGTTTTAAACGGAGGGTTCTTTGACTGCGGTGATTATGGTGATAGCCCTGACGGTATCGTCGAAAATTCAAAAGGCATTATTGAAATTAAGTCAGTAATCGCTTCAGTTCATTATGCCACCCTAACCAGAAACAGCTTCGACCCATCTTACAAATGGCAATTAATTAGCCACTTAGATTGCACTCAAATGGATTGGGTAGACTTTGTTAGCTACTGCGCTGATTTTCCAGAGGGTAAGCAATTAATAATTCACAGACTGAACAAGGATGATTTTCAGGATGAAATTTCACAGCTACAGGAACGTAGAAATCAGTTTTTAGAATTAATTAAAACAACTCAGGAGATAATATTAAATGGCTGACATGAACCAATGTAACTTTACTGGCAGGATCGGAAATTTGGAGTTGCGCTACATTCCCAATGGCTCGGCAATGATGCAATTTTCAGTAGCTATTGGCGAATCTCGAAAGGATGAAAACGGACAGTGGATTGATAAAACAACTTGGGTTCGCTGTGAAGCTTGGGGAGGTTCAGCGGAATACATGGACAGAAACGCACAGAAAGGAACTCAAGTGCGTATCACTGCCAAAGTTGAAGTTAAGGAGTGGGAAGATAAGCAAACAGGGCAAAAGCGTAGTTCTACTATCTTTAAAACAAAAGAAATCCAAATTCTAGGCAATAGAAAAGAAAGCAACAATAATCAGGCAGGAAGCCAACAACCAGCGCGACAGCCTCAACAGTCACAGCAAGCGCCGCAGAATGAGCCTCCGATGGATTGGGATGATCAAGAAATCCCCTTCTGACCCCCATCAAATCCAGCAGTAAATACACTCCAAAGAATAATTTAGAACATCTACTTTTCTAAAAGGTTGGTGGATATGAAGAATTGTTTTAAATGCAACAAAGAAAAGCCATTGAATGAATTTTATAAGCATAAAGACACAATTGATGGGCATCTAAATAAATGCAAAGAATGCACAAGATTAGATGTAAAAAGAAACTCAGAAAAAGTTGGAAATAAATATGACTTCTCAATAAAAGGAGTTTTTAGGGTTTTATATAAAACTCAAAAAAGACACCAAAAATTAAGAGGTCATGGTGATATGCCTTACACCAAAGATGAATTAATTGAATGGTGTATGAACAACGGATTTATTGATCTATATAGAACTTGGGAAAATTCAGGTTTTAAAACAAGCCTGAAGCCAAGCGTAGACAGACTAAATGACCTTAAAGGTTACAGTTTTGACAATATAAGACTTTGCACTTGGAGGGAAAATAGAGAGCACCAGTGTAACGATATAAAAATGGGGATAGGAACGGGAGGTAAACGATGTAAAAAACTCCTGAAGATGGAAAGCTCAGGAAAAGTAATTTGCAGTTATGTTTCCTACAACTCCGCAGTTAGGGAGGTTGGTCATAAGTTAGAATATCAAATAAGAAATAAAGTTAAGTGTAGAGATGGGTTTTATTGGAAATACGCTTAATCCCTTTGCCCCTATCGGACTCCCCTACCCACGCCACGCTATTTATGTGATTTAACCAAAGGATATAACCATGGACTCATTGCAAGGATGCAAACAGGAGATAGATATATGAAGCTGGAGGTAACTAAAGCTCAACTCGAAGCTATCAAGGCGCTTACTGATGATTGTGCAGGGATGATTGGCGGAGGAAGTGAGGAAGCCGATAGAATTTGGAGTAAACATATTCAGCTAATAGATAGAATGCTGCGCAAAAACGGACATGAGCGATATTTTAACTCGCAGGGATGCAATGAAAAGGAATGAATATGAACGATTTTATGTACCAAGGACAAATTATGAAATTTATTGTACCAGAGCCAGACCCTAAAAATGTTTGCAATCTTTGTGGAGGGAATGTCGGCAAAGACAATTTAATCCAAGGTCAGGCAGCAAATATTTGTTTTGACTGTTCGGATTTAGCAAAGGAAATAGCAGATAAGGAACGCGAAAGATTATCGAAAAAAGAGATAGAACGCATAGTGGCTGTTATTTCTACTGACGATAAAGGTTTAGTTGATATGGGCATGGCTAATGCTTATGCGTATGCCGAGCGCTTATATAAAGCTGGATATAGAAAGGTGGAGTGATGGATAAATCAAGGAAGCAATTTGAAGAGTATTTTTTGAAGAAACCGCAGAATCATATTGACCCGCTAAAGAAAGACCAATTTGGCTATTACTATTACCTTGTGACAAGAGCCGCATGGGAGGCATGGCAAGCATCACGCGAGAGTTTAATTAATAACTTGGAGCCTGTTGCTTGGATGTGGCCAGTTTATCACAGTGAGAATAATCAATTAACTGATGACCCTGTCGTCTCAGAGAATATTGAAATGCATCTTCAATCTCATGGCTCACCATTAAAAGTAATTCCACTCTACCGCCTAGACAAATAACCATGCAAATAATCGGATATGTATTACTCATGCTAATACAGGGCTCTGCTGTGCCTGTTACAGAGCAAATATACACACAGCAAGAATGCGAGAGCCGTGCTATGCAGATAATGCAGGTGCGGAATGTTGAGATTGAATGTGGTGAGGTATGGAATGAAAGATAAATATAGTGTGAAGTTACAAGGCTACGAAGAAGAAAGTTTTGAGATTGAGCCAACAATAAAAGATAAGTTTAATTTAAAATCTCCATCGTGGGATATACCGATAACAAAGCAGGACTTAGTTAATATTAAACTCATGATAGAGGAAATATTAGAAAATGAATAAATACACCGAACTTTCTGACTTCGAGATTAATAAAAAGGTTGCTAGTCATTATTTGCCATGTGATTACAATCTCAACGAACATACAAAAACGGTAGAACTAATTGGCTTTTTAGGTGATACCGATGAGTACAATGTGTATGGCATATTCGACCCATGTAACAATCCAGCCGACGCAATGCCGATTATTATTGAGAATAAGATAGCAATGAATCACCCATATGATATCTGGCAATGCGGGTCAGGCTGGAATGTAGCTGAAAATAAAAACCCACTGCGCGCGTGTATGGAATCTTATTTATTAATGAAGGATGCGGAGAATAACAATGGAAATTAAATTAGGTAAATACGTAATAACATCTGACAAGTATCAATTCATTCTTAATGAAATTAAAACGATAAAAGAAGGTGAAAACGCAGGCAAAGAAACAATGGTTACTATTAGCTATCATCCAAGAATGGAGATGCTAATTAAAAAATTATTAACGCTTGAAGTTAAATCTGATGATATTAAATCACTTCAAGATATGAATGAAAAAATTAACCAACTTAGCATCACCCTATCAAGTCAAATATCGGAATTAATTAAATAGCATAGGTGGCCTATGACACCATAGGAGCATGAAAACGGATTGCGAGCAGTGGCAAGGAAATGCCACACGGAACTGAAGAATTACGACAAAATAACCAACGAAATATCAACCAAAACTCTACTCAAACACCTTCCAGAATTCACTAAATACTTACCATCCGACAAGAAACTAAAGTACACACCTAACATGTGGCTCAATCACTACGTCATGACGATAGATAGGGAGATTAATAATGGATAATGTTGTTCTTCTAAATCCGAGTAAGTGGGTTACTGAAGATGTGCTTATGATGATTACTGGCATGCGATCAGGGACAATCAAATCAGCACGGAAAAAGTCTTGGGCTGCTGGCAGGGAATATCTTCACATTTCACCGGACGGAAGCCCTAAAGAAAATTCAGAATGCATGTACAATCATGAGGCGATCATAAACTGGATCGAGAAGCAAAGAAATTCACAACCTCAATAGGTGCATTATGAAAATAAAATACCCAACGGGTGTTGAAGTGCATGGTAAAAGCCTTCGTATATCATTTACATACAAAGGAAAGAGAGTGAGGGAAACTCTTGGGATACCTGATACACCCAAAAACAGAAAGTTAGCAGGCGAGCTAAGGACGGCCATCTGCTACAAAATAAAAACTGGCGCTTTTGATTACTCGGTTGAATTCCCTGAATCAAAAAATTGCAATGAAAAATCAATTAGCAATAAAAATGTGACATTTGGATATGTTGCTAATAAGTGGGTCGAGCTTAAAAGAATAGAGGTTGCAGTCAGTACGTTTGAAGCTTACAAATCAATAGTGAATGTTTTGTTTTTCTTTATTGATAAAAATAAAATGATAAATCTATTTAATTTGGAGGATATATTATCAGTAAGAAATAAAATGCTCACCTCGCCAACCATAGAACCAGTAAATAGAGTGAGTAAAATTGGCAGAAGCGTATCTACAGTTAATAACTATATGAAGATACTTAATTGTATTTTTTGTTTCGCAGCTGAGAATAAATATATTGAAACCAATGTTCTATCATCAATAAAAAACCTTAAAAAATCAAGAGCTGTACCAGACCCAATTACAAAAGAAGAGTTCCCTAGGTTGCTTAACGCTACAAGAAACATTCAAGCAAAAAATATGTTAATTGTATCTGTTTACACAGGATTAAGACCGGGGGAACTCTGCGCTCTAGCATATGAGGACATAGACTTTATAGAGCGAACTATTACAGTAAAAAGAAATATTTCTAATATAGGTGACTTTTCATTGCCAAAAACCCCTTCAAGCACAGATAGAGTAATTCATATGCTGGATCCAGTATATGAGAGCCTAAGAGAGCAGATGACATTAACACGTATGACCTCACCAGAAATAGTAAACGTAGAGATGCGCGAGTATGGTAAATATAGAGAAGACTCATGCACATTCGTTTTTCAGCCTAGTGTTGTCGCCAGAAACGGTCTTGAAACGAAGCACTACTCTCCCGGTGGATTTAACGGAATATGGGGTGCTTTAATTAAAAGGTCAGGAGTCAGGCATAGAAAATCCTATCAGACACGGCATACCTATGCATGTTGGATGTTGTCTGCTGGAGCAAATCCTGCATTCATAGCTACACAAATGGGGCATTCATCAGCAAAGATGATCTATGACGTTTATGGAGCTTGGATGAAAGAAAACGACAAAGACCAAATTGCAATTATGAACAGAAATGCCCCACACATGCCCCAACCCATCGAAAGCAAAGTAATTAATTCTTAAAAATCAATTAACTTACGACATCAAACGGGCAATCCGTACAAATGCGCGGATATGACTCTCGTGGTGTAAAAATCATGGTCGATAATGTCACCCATGATTTTAACTCCGGTCTATTTGATGCCACATTAATTGATCCTTCATTAATCAGTAAAGCGTACGTACATAAAGGCTCATCCTCAGTGCAACATGGCAGTGGTGCAATGGGCGGTGTTATCTCGCTAAAAACACTCAGTGCTTCTGAGGTCTTGGAGCCTGAACAGCGACTTGGCGGACGTTTATTTAGCGGAATAAATCGTAATGGTCATGGTTATTATGCAGGAGGAACATTGCTTGGGCGTAGTGATTCTGTGGATGCCTTATTCAGTTATAGCCAACGTAAAAAATATTTAGTGTCATCAATTGAATCGGTTCCTTTTGATAACCAAGAAAAAATTCACAATTGGATGTTTAAAACCGTCTGGATGGCTAATCCCGCATATCATGTTGGTTTACAGTTAAGGGAATACCGTAATGACGGTTTGAGTTTGAGACAACCTGCACTCATTAATACCCAAAAAAACATGTTCAAGAATACCCCGACTGAACGTCATGCACATCAGCGCGATATTCTAATCAATCAAATATTTAAGCCTGAAAATAGATTTCAATGGGAGGCTGAGTGGGATATTTATTACACCGACCTAAGCTTAAACCAACTCGACCTAGTTAAAGCTCAAAAAAAACCAACCGAATATGGTAATGAAAGGCGTAACCAATATACCTATGGTTCTAAGTTTTCAAATCACTTTACACTGCCTGTATCAAACTGGGCATTCAGTCGTATTCAAAGCGGTATTGAACATTGCCAACAAGCGCAAACGTCGAATGAATATGCTATCAGCTACCCGCCGACTGAGTTGTCAAATACCTCCGGCTGGCTGAATAATGACTTCACATTCGCTCACATCCCTGTGACATTATCAGCAGGAACGCGGTTTACTCAATATCATGTCAACCGAGAAGGTTTTGCAAAAAATAAACATACTAATTGGTCTTCTCGCGTTGCTATCAGTGCAACACCAACCCATTGGTTGAGCCTTCACTCTTCCTATGCAGAAGGTTATCGCACGCCAAGAATGGCTGAGCTGTATAATAATTCACTTCACTTTTCCACGCCGTTTAGCGGTTCTTCCATCTTTAAAACATCCCCTGATTTAAAGCCAGAAACTAATAAAACTGCAGAGGCAGGGTTAAAGCTGAGTTTTGATGATTTCGTGGTAACAGGTGATACACTCAGCTTTGGATCAACCTACTTCCATACAAAAGCGCGTAATTATATTGCAATGAATAGCCAATATAAGCGGAAAATTGGGCCAGACCTCTATTATGTTTGGTTCCCTGAAACCATTTATTACATCAATGTGCCTTCCGCAACAATTACTGGATTCGATAGTTTTGTTCACTATCAATCCCAATGGTTTGATTTAAGCTTTAATCATAATCTGACCACAGCTAAAGAAGATTTAGAAAATCACGCGCTATCCTCCATTCGCCCTGAATCACTGATAATCAAATTCAATGCACCAGTATCAAATACAGGGATCAACGTTGGGTGGAGTGGCGAATTTGCTGCAAGAACGAAAATAACAGGCGACAGCACCCATAAACTGCCTGATAGAAAAAACTCGAAAGATTTGGATCGCTATCGTCGAGAAATATTCCAACAAGCAGGCTATGGTATTCATGACTTTTACATTAACTACCAAGCCGATCAATTCGTGAAAGGACTAAATACCACCCTAACGCTAAAAAATGCCTTTGATAAAGAATATGTTTCCCCCATTGGGGTACCACAGGAAGGGCGTAACGTTTATTGGAACGTCAACTATCGCTGGTAATTCACACATAAGTCATTATTGAACAAGTAGGCTCATTTCTCTGACTCATTGAATTTACGGATAAATGAGCCTGCTATATTACTATTTTTGTGTCTGCCAAAACTGATAAAATCAATGGCTTCTACTCCATAAGAAGAACACAATTTACTTCGGAATTTCCTGTCAATTGTTATACCCTACTCGTCAATTTGTTCATTATTAAACCAAATAAAAATTCAATAATTTACTTGGTTAATAAAATCGAACAGTATCAACAATAAAATTGAATGAGTATCTAGCCCCTTCCAAAAGCACACCTTTAATGTCATTAATTTAAATTTATCTTATTGTATTTAATGATATTTTAACATTCATTTGTGTATGTTTAGTTTTTCGCATTTTAATAGAAACTATCGTAGCAATAGCTATTCTCATTCAAAAACCGCACGATTAGCCTATCGATATATCGGAAAAAAAGGAAGAATAGACCATAATTTCATGAGTTATTATTAGTTATTAATGAACAATAGCCTACTAGAGTAGGAGGTAGATATGTCAGAAAGTGTAGTCAATGAAATTGTTAGATGGCTTGAAAGCCAATTACAACGCAATGAAGGCATCAAAATCGATACTATCGCAGATAAAAGTGGGTATTCGAAATGGCATTTGCAGCGCGTCTTTAAAGAGCTTAAAGGATGTACTCTTGGTGAATATGTCCGTAAACGTCGCCTGCTAGAAGCTGCTAAATCATTACGTGAAGGCAACTTACCTATTCTAGACATTGCGCTACAATATGGCTTTAGTTCACAAGCAACATTTACACGCATATTCAAAAAACACTTTGATACTACGCCTGCAAAATTCCGTCAAGTAGGTGAATTACCAGAATGCAAAACCTTTATGACCTGCAATTGTCATCATTAATAGTACATTAGATTTTCGTTACACCCTCAAACACCCATTCCAACGAAATCTATATTTTGAGCCGATGCACTAATCGGCTCTTTTTTTATCTCAGTTCGTTAACTAACCAGCCTTCTAAATCAGCAAACTGCTCAATCAATGCTGGCCACCGTGTTTTCATTTGTGCCATTAACTGGTGGATAGTGTCTATCTGATACGTTTGCCCAACAAATTGTTCGCTCAACCATTCTAGCGGCGATGGATCTAAGCTATCCGTAAAAAATTGGCAGCGAGTGATCACCCCTTTTTCGATATCAAAATGAAACTCGATACCTCCCCATGGGAAACGAGTATCCGCCATATGACTAAAAGCTGGCGCTTGCCCAAAGTTCCATTCCCAACTACTTTGCTTTGCAAATGTCTCCGCAAAATTAGGTAAGTCAGGGAGTTTCTCCGGTGAAATATATTCAGCTTCGACGGTTTCACCATAATAACTAAAGAAGCTATTTATGATCCCTTCACACACTTTTTCATGAGAAATATCAGGGACTAATTCATTTAGATTGGCAACACGAGAACGAACTGATGTGATCCCTTTAGCTTGCAGCTTTTTAGGATCTGGATTGAGGTAGTTTGCTAAGCGACTTAAATCTGTATTAATGAGCAAGGTACCGTGGTGAAAACCGCGATCTTTGGTTTCACGGTAAGCTGAACCTGAAATTTTTCGCGGACCATTTTCTGTTTCGAGAACCAAGTCATTACGTCCAGAAATTTCAGCGTGAATCCCCACGTTAGCGAGACCATTCACAATAATTTGGGTTGAGATAGTCTTATCATATTCAGGCTTACCCGCCATAAAGGTAAAGCAGGTATTGCCTAAATCTTGAAATACAGCCCCACCACCACTGCTACGACGCGCTAATCGAACATTATCTTGTTCCATTTTACGCGTGTTGCATTCTTTCCACGGATTTTGAGCGCGTCCGATAACCACAGTATCCGCATTCCGCCAAAGAAACATAACACGCTGATCAGCTGACATTTGACGAAAAATAGTTTCTTCAACCGCTAAGTTAAACCATGGGTCGAAGGATTCTGAGATAAATAAACGTAATGTAGACATTCGGCTACCCTAAAAACAAAACTTGCTCTTAAGATAGCATAATCACTGAAGAATTAATGGAGAATGAAGCGAAATTAGATACGGCGCGCTTGCCAAAACACTTTTCGCCAATAACTATTGTCCATTGATGAGCGCATAACGCCTTTGCTGGTAGAAGCATGGATAAACGTGTTGTCTGTATCATAAATTCCTACATGCAAACCGTTCTCTCCTGACCCTGTTTTGAAAAACACAAGGTCGCCAGGCATTAAATCTGATTTATCAATACGGGTGCCTAAGCGAGTTTGGTCAACCGTCGTGCGCGGAACCTCAATAGCAAAGCGATCACTAAAAGTACGATAGACAAACCCTGAGCAATCAACGCCATTTTGGCTCATTCCGCCATAGTGATACGGTGTGCCATACCATTGACTTAATTGATCTTTAAGTTGAGCGATCGTCATTATAGGGTCCGACAATTGGGTTTTCATTGGCGGTGCTGACGTCCGTTTTACGGATGAAGAGCAGCCAATCAACACGAGGCAACACAGCAATGGTAGGTATTTGAGATTCACTATCATAGCGTACCTTATAGATAACCCATGAATAATCACCTTAAGTGATATCTTTATACGCGAGACTATAATGTACAATGCGTGAAAAATAAACACTTAAGGCTAATTATCTGGAACTATTCCGCTTTTTTAGTTAACTGCTTGGAAGGGCGGCTAATCAGCCATACACCTAATAAGATAAATGCAATTCCTGCTGCTTTTAACCCTGTTGCTGGTTCATTAAACCATGGCAGCACTACCGCCAGTATATAGACAAATACATAGCTTAAACTGATCAGCGGATAGGCTTTATTTAATGCGATATATTTCAACGCAAATAGCCAACACAACATCGATAATGCATAACAAACTAGCCCAACAAAAATAATCCCTAAGCTTACCGCATTAGCCATCAGCCATTCTCGCTGTAGCCAGTGCCATCCTAAGGAAAAAGAAGGGAGTTCGACAACGCCGGCTTTTAAACTCAGTTGAGCGACAGTCACTAATAACGCACTACCAAGCACCCATAAGTAGCCTTTATTCATACGCTTATACTCATTAGTAATATCCCTACCATGATAGAAACAACCCCAAGCCAATGATTCAACCCAGTTTGCTCATGGTAGACAAATTGCCCTATCAGCGTGACTAACACAAAATTAATGCTGAGCATCGGATAAGCAATACTTAATGGCATCGTCTCCAATAACTTAAGCCAAAACAACATGCCCAGACCCAGCATAAAAACAGCCAGTACCAGCCAACGAATGGCGGATGCGGCTTTGTTCTGTTTTTCGCCTTGCCAAGTCACTACCGCTTGCTTTTGGGCAATTTGCCCCACACAAGTCAGAATACTGACAAGGAGTAATAAAAATAATTGCGCTATCATTGTTTATGATAAACCACTATCGCCATGCGAGAATTTTTGATCACTTCATCCGGTTTCGGAATATCTGGCAATCCTTCTTTCTTACCTAGCAAGAATACCACCGTAACCTGCCCTTCTTGACGAGCCTTCGCTAACCATGCGGCAAATTCATCGGGTTTTACTAAGCGATGCGCACTGTCAGGGTATTTCAAACCATAAGTCAATTCGCCACTACTGTTGTAGAGGTAAATGTTCGAATTTTTAGTTTCCCATGCCAAACCGGCTGCCACCCCAACATTACTCGCCATCAAATAGCGGCTATCCATCAGAAGGTCATGATTTTGGTGAATAAAATTCTGTGGTAATTTCGAATCAATCGTATTATTAGGTAATGCGCTACCAATACATAAACTGACAGCTAACGAGCAAGAAGCCGCCCATAACCAATATTTGGCATTCAGAACTGTACAGAGATACCCAATTATTGCCCAAATTGAAAACGCCACAACACCCAGCACCATTTTTGACCATTCATCATGCTCATATAATGGTTTTTTGATTACACTGCTGACGATAATCACCGCGATCACCGCCGCGATTCCAAGCACTATGTTGATAATTCCATTGGCTTTCAATGCCTTCATCGTGCCATTACGTACACAGTCGACACCATATTTCGCCATTAGCAGTGCCAATGGACCCATAAATGGCAGCATATAGGTTGGTAATTTTCCGCGTGAAATACTAAAGAAAATCACGGGGACCACGAACCAACATAATAAGAAGAACATATCTGGGCTTGATTTTCGCTCTTTCCACCCCTTAACCAAGGCACCAGGCAGTAAACCAGTCCACGGAATTGCACCTAGTAAAATGATAGGAATATAGTACCAAAATGGCTCAAGGTGTTGAGCATCATCAGCCGTGAAGCGTTTAATATGCTCAATCCAGAAGAAGTAATTCCAGTAGTCTGGTTCTTGTTTAGCGATGGCTAAAGCCCACGGCAAACTGATGATCACTGCAGTGATAATCGCCAGAGGACCATATTTCAGCATTTCAAGAAAACGTTTTTGATACAACGTAATAGGGAGCATCACGATAACGGGAATGGCTAAGGCTAAGAAGCCTTTGGTCATGAATGCCATTCCACAGGCTAAACCAAGTGCACTCCATGCTGCAAGTTTGGTTTTTACCTCTCGGGCTTTCATCGCCCATAAGCAGCAAAACATGCTAGCAGTAATCCATAAAGACAACATGGGATCGAGGACGCTGTAGGTTCCCACGGCAAATACGAGGAACATCGAGATATAAATGAAGCTTGCCACATAAGCCACATGACTATTACGCCACATCATTTTTGCCATGCGATACACAAGCAACGTACTCAATAAAATACAGAAAACTGAACCAAAGCGAACGGCAAAGTTAGTATCACCAAAAATCATTTGGCTAATATTGTTGATCCAATACCCTGCCACTGGTTTTTCAAAATAGCGAATGTCCAGCATATACGGCACGATCCAGTCACCGCGTTGCAACATTTCGCGACTGATTTCTGCGTAACGAGTCTCATCCGGCTGCCAAAGTAAACGGCTGTTCAACGGCAACAAATAGGTCAAGACAAAAAAAAGAGCCAGCAGAGAGGCTCCTACTTTGCTCGCTCGGTTATTCAACATGGGTATTTTATTCCTCTTCTTGGCAGCCCAGCCAACCTTCTCGTCCCGGGAATGGGGCGCGAACCACTCTTCCTTTTGGAAGCATATTGATGTCTTCAGGCAACAATTCACTTAATGTACAGAATTGGATTTCTTCTTGCTTAATTCGTTCCAATAATTGTGAAAATTGTTGTGACTTTGACATTCCTTCAACTTCCGTATGGATAGTGTAAACCGGAATACCTTGGTCATCTTTTATTGCTTGAAGAATAAAATCATTAAATTCTTCATCAGTGACTACCGTGCCGACGACTTCATCGTAGGTTGGTAATGTCACCGGAATTTGAACCGTACCCAAAGAACCATCACGCAAGATAGGTCTAAATGGGAATTTTCCACGACAGTCGCTGTTGTAGTCAAAATTAAACCCTTGTTTAACTTCGAGTACACGCTCGTCACCACGCCACCCTGCTACCGCTGAACAAGTGACTCGTTGACCTGTTGCGTTGTGCAGTGCGTCGACACCCAATTTCACTTGTTCAGTGAGTTGAGCCTCGCTCCATTTAGCCACCTTAGCTTGCCACCCTTGATGATCCCACGCATGTAAGCCGACTTCATGCCCAGCGTCCAAGGTTTGTTTCATCAAATAGCCTAGATCTTTGGCGATTTTTTTACCTGGCCACGCAGTACCCGCCAGTAAAATATCTAAACCATACAAAGATGCCGCATTCGACCGTAGCATTTTCCACAGAAATTTAGGACGCAAAAGGCGCCATAAATGGCGCCCCATATTATCGGGTCCTACACTGAAGAAAAAGCTGGCCTGAATATCATGCTCTTTGAGCACTTTAAGTAATTGAGGAACCCCTTTCAATGTACCTTGATAGGTGTCCACATCGATTCTCAAGCCAACTTTTTTCATTATTTTTTGCTTTCCAGCTCTTCTACAGCACCCTGTAAGAAGAAGTCTAATGTTTCTTCAATGGTATCTTTCATATCGATAGTCGGAACCCAGTCAAGTAAACGACGTGCGTTTTCAACACTTGGTTTACGATGCTCGACGTCTTGGTAACCTTGACCATAGTAGCTAGCACTTTCGATTTCACGGAAGCCAGCAAATGGAGGGAATTTTCCACGTGCAGGGTGTTTTTCGAAGCTTTCTAACAGCATTTCCGCTAACTGACGAATACTTGCTTCGTTAGTTGGGTTACCGATGTTGATGATTTGACCATCACATTTGCCGTCTTTGTTTTCAATGATGCGGAACAGTGCTTCGATACCATCTTTGATATCTGTAAAGCAGCGTTTTTGTGCACCACCGTCAACTAACTTGATTGGTGAACCTTCAACTAAGTTCAGGATCAACTGAGTAATCGCGCGTGAGCTACCAATACGTGCAGAGTTTAGGCTGTCTAAACGTGGTCCCATCCAGTTAAATGGACGGAATAAGGTGAATTTCAGGCCTTCTTTCGCACCGTATGCCCAGATCACTCGGTCAAGTAACTGTTTAGAAACCGAGTAAATCCAACGTTGTTTGTTGATTGGACCGACGATCAAACGAGATTCATCTTCATCAAATTCTTTATCATCACACATACCGTAAACTTCGGAAGTTGATGGGAAGATGATGCGTTTGTTGTATTTCACGCAGTAACGAACAACTTTCAGGTTTTCTTCGAAGTCTAATTCGAATACACGCAGTGGGTTACGGGTATATTCGATTGGCGTTGCAATAGCAACCAGTGGCAGAATAACGTCACATTTTTTAATGTGGTACTCAATCCACTCAGTGTGGATGCTCACGTCACCTTCAATGAAGTGGAAACGTGGGTTACCAATGAAACGTTCAATCGCAGATGAGCCAATATCCATACCATAGATATCGTAGTTGTCATCTTGTAACAGACGCTCAGTTAAGTGGTTACCGATAAAGCCGTTCACACCTAAGATCAGAACACGTTTACGACGCTTAACTTGCGCAGTTGGTTTAGCACCAACGCGAACGTCAGTTACGATGCCCATTTCGTTAGCCAGACGGTTGCCTTGCATGTACAGACCAGTTTCGCTTTGACCGCTAACGATTTCCAGTGCGCCTTGACCACATGCGATACGCAGTGGGTCGCTAGATAATACGGTACCTGCTGCTTTACCTTGGTTATCGTCTAATACACGCGCACGCCATATAATCATTTTACGCGCACCTAAATAGGTGAATGCGCCTGGGTATGGTTCTGTTACTGCACGAATCAAGCAGTTAATTTCTTTCGCGCTACGGTTCCAGTCGATTTGACCATCATCCGCACTACGGCGACCAAAGTAGCTCGCTTGGCTTTCATCTTGTGCCGTTGTTTTGTAGCTGCCTGCTTCGATTAATGGCAGGGTTTTATCCAACAGAACTTCCGCAGCTTCGCGGACTTTAGCGTGTAAAGTCAGTGCAGTATCGGTATCGGTGATAGCCACTTTCTCTTGAGCCACGATATCGCCAGCATCAGCTTTAGCAACCATCTTGTGCAACGTTACGCCTGTTTCGCTTTCGCCGTTTAACAGCGCCCAGTTGATTGGTGCACGACCACGGTATTTTGGCAGTAAAGAACCATGCAAGTTGAACGCGCCTTTCGGTGCTAATGCTAATAGTTCTTCGCTTAACATATCGCGATAGTAGAAAGAGAAAATCACATCAGGTTTCATCTCACGAATACGTTCAATCCACAGTGGGTGGTTAACGTTTTCTGGAGCGAAAACAGGAAGTTCCATATCTGCACTGACACGAGCTACAGAAGAGTAAAAGTGGTTTTCATTTGGATCATCAGTGTGAGTAAATACTGCCTGAATATCAAAACCCGCTTTCTCAAGCGCTTTTATCCCTACACAGCCAATATCATGATAGGCAAAAACAATAGCTTTCATTAGTTTTCTTCCTGATTTTTGTCGGATTTAAGGTCTGCTCCGACGACTTTTTGAATAAAATAACGAGGTCTCGCGCGCACATCATTATAGATCCTACCGATGTATTCGCCCAATAATCCCATAGCAACAAACTGCGCGCCGATAAACATAAAGAGTATCGCAAACAGTGTAAATACGCCGTCTGCAGCCCAGCTCGCGCCGAACAGTAGACGTAAAACAATTAACAGCACTGCCAGTACAAAACCACCCGCAGCGATAATGCTACCAACAACACTTAACAAACGCAGAGGTGCAGTGGTTAAGCACGTTAATAAGTCATACATTAAATTAATCAGCTTCATAAAGCTGTATTTTGAATCACCAAACTCACGCTCAGCATGCGCTACATCAATTTCAATGGTTCTACGTGCAAAAGTATTCGCTAAAATAGGAATAAATGTACTGCGTTCATGACATTGGAGCATGGCTTCAATAATATGTCGACGATAAGCACGCAACATACAACCATAGTCACCCATTGAACGACCTGTTGCTTTGGTGATCATCGCATTGATCATTTTTGATGCAGTTTTACGGAACCAAGAGTCTTGACGATTCGCACGACGAGTGCCAACAACATCATAGCCTTGAGACGCGGTTTGCACTAAACGCGGGATTTCTTCCGGTGGGTTCTGTAAGTCGGCATCAAGAGTGATGACTAAGTCACCATCAGCTTGATTGAAACCCGCCATAATAGCAGAGTGTTGACCATAGTTACGGTTCAAAATGATCGCAATCACATGATTATCTGGATTTTCTGCGGCTTCCACCAGCATTTTTGCTGAACGATCGCTACTTCCATCATCAACCAAAATCAGTTCATAAGACTGAGTGAGTTGTTTACAGGATTTAATCGTACGTTCTAACAATTGAGGCAAACTTTGCTCTTCGTTATAAACAGGGATTACGACTGAGACTTTTTTAATCTCATCAAATTCATCAGCTAATGACACTATTTTGACTCCAAAAGGACTGTATTAATCGCACTCACTACCCGTTCAACATCGGCGTCAGTCATGTCTGGGAATAAAGGCAACGAGCAAAGTGTTGCGCTATTCCATGTTGATTCTGGTAATGACAGCTCTGGGTATTTTTCGCGGTAATATTTTTGTGTATGAGCTGCACGGAAATGTAAACCCGTACCAATATTATGCTCTTTTAACTTCTCCATAAATGTATCGCGGTCAATACCACAAACAGATTTATCAACACGCACCATAAATAAGTGGTTTGCATGCAAATGAGGGTATTCTGGCACAGATAACATCTGTAATGGAGAGTCTTTTAGTAATTCACGGTAACGAGCCGTTAATTCGGCTCTACGTTGATTTAAATACTCAACACGAGACAATTGTACGACAGCAATGGCAGCATGAATATCGGATAAGTTATACTTGAAGCCGGGCTCAACCACTTCCGCTTGCGGTTTTCGACCTTGCATCTGACGATCAAATGCATCCACACCTAAGCCGTGGAATTTCAATGCACGAACGCGCTGAGCAAGTGCATCATCATCTGTGGCGACTAAGCCACCTTCCGCACATGTCACGTTTTTAATCGCGTGGAATGAAAAAATGGCAGTCCCCTTTTCACCAATCCACTCATTCTTATAACGTGTTCCAACCGCATGAGCTGCATCTTCAATGAGGAAAACGCCCGCTTGTTGAGCAATAGCACGCAGTGCATCTAAATCGCAAGGCGCTCCCGCATAGTGCACAGGGATAATTGCCTTCGTTTTACTTGTTAAGGCTTTTTCTACTGCTTCTGGCTTAATCATTAAGGTATCACGATCAACATCAATCATGACAGGCGTTGCACCCAGCAACTCGATCATATTGATAGTGGAAACCCACGTTTGTGATGGCGTAATAACTTCATCGCCTGGACCTATGCCCAATGCCATTAAAACAACATGCATGCCAGCTGTCGCCGATGCAAGTGCAATTGCATGCTTGCAACCATAGCGCTTACAGAAATCTTCTTCTAATTGATGATTCTGTGGACCCGTGGTAATCCAGCCTGAACGCAGAACGTTTTCTACTGCCTTAACCTCTTCATCCCCGATTGCTGGTTTTGAAAACGGAAGGAAATTGCTCATATTGTTTGTAGCCTAATTTCATTATGAATAGGATATTCTAGTTAAATTTACTTTAACCGAACCTCAACACCAGTCATCATTACTGCAATAAATTGCCGTGATACGGGCAATAAGAACACGATTAGCTAATTAGTATGATTAATAATTTGCCATACTTTCTCCGATGAGCTTTGGCTGAGTTTTATATCAGCCATAAATACTTCTGACAAATGACTTTCTGTCATTACATCGTCAGGCTCACCTGCATAGATAATTGCACCTTTCTTAATCATCCAAATTCGACTTGCATTTTTATATGAATGACTAAGATTATGTCCACTCATTATAACTGTTCCTGCGCAATGACAAAAACATTTCACCCATTTATCTAGCATTCCTTGCTGAATAATATCTAAATTGTTTATTGGTTCATCAAATAAGATTATTTTTCCGCTCAAACAATCCTGATCCCAAACCTGCAAAAATACAGCAACAATCCGAATTCGCTGCCATTCTCCACCAGATAATTGATTAATTGGCTTAGACAATAATGACGTAAGTTGGAAATCAGAACATATTTCACTAAAAATAACCGGTGGAATTAATTTCTGTCCAATAAACAAGGTTAAGTATTGAAATACTTTTAGGCTTGGTAAAGTGCTTGCTTGCTGTGTTAAATAAGCTCGATACGTTGAAAGCGCTTGAACAGTATAATTTTCTAAATTCAGGTTATTGAGAAGAATCGTTCCTGTATAGGTGATGCAACCACTCAGAGCGGCTAACAATGTGCTTTTTCCTGCACCATTCGCACCTAAGAGGTGTATTTGCTCGCCAGCAGAAACACATTGGCTAATCCCAGATAACCGATGTTCCACCTTTAAATTTTGAGTTTCAATCACCCATGTTTTATTCATATCATTGCCGCCAAGCGTGATTTTTGACTAATAAATAGATAAAAACCGGTGCACCTAAAGTTGCCGTAATCACCCCTATCGGAATTTCCGCATTGTCTATCAATAACCGAGACAACAAATCTGCAATTAATAAACATAGCGCACCAGCAACTGCACAAGCGGGTAATAAAAAGCGGTTATCCGTTATACCGCTTAGCCTTAATATATGCGGGATAACCAACCCAATAAAACTAATGGCACCCGCCACTGCGACACTAAGCCCAATTAGTATTCCGGTAATGATAATTAATATTAACCGCCATCGATGAGTAGAAACACCCAATTGGTAAGATTGAATATCACCCAGTAATAAATAATTTAAAATTTTACCCTGTCGCATTGCCCAAAATAAGAAAGGAAGACAAGCAATAATTAACCCTATTTGACGCCAATCCACGCCGCTAAAGCTTCCCATCATCCAATACAACAATTGGCGTAAATCTAAATTGCTGCTCATATAAACCATCCACGTCATACAGGCACCACTGATCACGCCAAGAGCAACACCAACCAATAGTAGGCTAGTATTATTGATATTTTTACGGCGAGCAAAGTACAAAAGAATACCAGTAAGAATCAATGCCCCCGCTATTGCACTGAAGCTCAGAACCCAATAATTAACCACCCCTGATGAAATCAAGACGGTAAAAACCACAGCGACGCCAGCGCCATTACTGACCCCGAGTAAGCCCGGCTCTGCAAGAGGATTTTCGAATAACGCCTGCATGATCGCACCAGTAACCGCTAATGCAGCACCAATAATCACCACGGCAAACAATCTCGGCAATCGAATTTGCCAGACAAATAATTGTGCAGAATCATCCATCCATTGACTCGGCCAATACCAAACTTCTCCTGCACTGAGCGATAGTATAACAATGATAAAAAGACTCAGTAACAACAAAAAAATCAACCCCATATCAGATTGACATTGCTGTTTTTTTAATTTTTTCAAGGAAATAGTCATGACGTTTACAATAATTATTTCTTGTTAAAAAACAAGCGCGTTTTATATAAGAGAGAACATAAAAAAAAATTTAAACTACTGCCAATTTTTTACTCTTAACCACTATAAGGGGTTACACATGGCACAAACTACAGTTAACCATTCTTCCAAATCGCAACTTTCTACATATAACACAAAAGAGGTGGACCAAACTGGGGATAAGGCTAGCAGTCATTTTAAAACATCAATAAAGAAAGTAACTCAATTATTTGCTAGCTTTTTTTCTTTATTTTTTAGTAGCCAAAACAAACAAGCCAACCATAAAAAAACCGTTTCAGATGAACCCTTGGTTATGATTAGCCTTCCAAACAAGGATGCATTGTCACGCACAGTTTCCTTTACACATGAAACTTCCACAAAAAGCTTACCACATCAAGATGAAACTATATCTAAAGCGAGCTTAACTGGAAATCCTCGAGCCGATGCTGCAAAAGCTGCTGCACTACATAAAGTCGCGCAACATAAAGCCCAGCTAGCAGAAAAAACACGAAAAAACGAAACCACTAAATTGCAACAAAGGAATGTTGAGCTCATTAATAATGATGAGCGTCTTTCTGACATAGATAGAGAGAAAAACCGTACAATTAACCTGTTAGGTTGTGCGATTCTTAAACATCAGGAATATGCAACGAGTCAAGGAATCTTTCGTACTTCAGGTACCGAAACTGACATCAATAAACTCTTTAATAAGGTAAATGACCCAAAGAATGGCCATGAGCATCTGACACAACTAGAGCACTATCCTTTAACAACATTAACCAGTACGTTTAAAAAAATAGCTGGAGAATCGCTTAGAAAAAATAACAACATTGACTTCAAATCAGATATTTCATTTGGTGATTTACAAGCGTGTGCTGATGCAGTAAAAAACAAAGAGGATGTAACTCAACAAATTAAAAGTAACGAGCAATTAAAAAATAAGACCCCTTTGATTTTAAAAAACAGTGATAACAGGATCCACCGTGTGTTGAGCCGCTTGGCACCACCGCCATTAACATTACAACTTATTACTCGCTTTTGCGCTCTTATTTCCAATGATGAAGCACCCCATAAAATGTCCATCAGAAATTTAGCTATGATGTTCGCGCCACACTTAATTAACACAAGCAACGCCTCGCAACATAATAGCCAAAACGCTCTTGCTGAGCTCGAAAAAGAAGCTGCGGCAACTCAGCTAGCAGAAAATTATCTTGCTGCGTTAATCCATCAAGAAAAAAGTACATTTCATCGTCTTTAAAAAAATGTTTTTTACTTAAAAACAAAAGACCGCCTAGGCGGTCTTTTTTATTACTCTGCTATTCAGAGAATAGGATTACTCTTTTGGGGTTGCTCTTTCCACACGGCTTTTTAATTTTTGGCCAGGGCGGAAGGTGACAACACGGCGAGCAGTAATTGGAATATCTTCCCCAGTTTTAGGGTTACGACCGGGACGTTGATTTTTATCACGTAAATCAAAGTTACCGAATCCAGATAATTTAACTTGCTCACCATTTTCTAAGGAAAGGCGAACCTCTTCAAAGAAAGTTTCAACAAGGTCTTTCGCATCACGTTTGCTAACACCTAGCTTTTCAAACAAATTTTCTGACATTTCAGCTTTAGTAAGCGCCATAAGTTTAGTCCCTCAAGGAGGCTTGGAATCGCTGTTTTAACGCAGCAACACACAGATCAACGGTCGCGGTAATCTCTTCTTCTTCCATGGTACGCTGGGTATCTTGGAAGACGAGACTGATAGCGAGGCTCTTATAACCTTCTGCTATCCCCTCACCACAATACACATCAAATAAGTTTATGCCAACTATATGATTTATGCCAACTTTTTTACATTCTGCTAAAACTTCGGCAGCTGCTACATTTTCTGGCACAACCACAGCAATGTCACGACGGTTCGACGGATAACGCGAAATCGCTTTCGCTTCTGGAATAACACGCTGTGCGATTGCATCAGTACGAACTTCAAACACGACTGTTCTACCATTTAAATCGAGTTTACGTTCTAACTCTGGGTGAACAACACCAATAAAACCAATATGTTCATTTTCCAGATAAATCCCAGCACTTTGCCCAGGATGTAATGCTGGATGAGCTTCAGATTTAAATGTAATTTGATTTAGTTTTCCAGTCAATTCAAAAACAGCTTCAAGATCACCTTTTAAATCAAAGAAGTCAACAACTTGTTTATCTAATGACCAATGTTCATCAAATTTATTGCCCGTGATCACACCCGCCAGCATGTTTTCCTGACGGATCCCATATTCTGCTTGATTATCAGGTGTAAAGCGCAGACCAGTCTCAAATAAACGAATTCTATTTTGTTGACGATTTTGATTATAGACCACCGTTCCTAATAAACCAGTCAACAACGACAAACGCATAGCAGACATGTCGGCTGAAATTGGATTTGGCAGGCTCAGCACCTCTTCTTGAGGGTGTAACAAGCTTTGAACTTTAGGATCAACAAAGCTATACGTAATCGCTTCTTGATAACCACGGTCAACCAGCATCGCTTTAATGCGTTTCAGCGGTAAATCCGCTTCTTTATGATCCGTCATGATCAAATCAGCACGCAAAGGAACGTCAGGAATATTGTTATACCCATATACGCGAGCGACTTCTTCCACTAAATCTTCTTCGATTTGCATATCGAAGCGCCAGCTTGGAGCAACAACGTCCCAACAATCGTCTGAAACTTGTACTTGGCAACCTAAACGCTTCAAAATATCAGTGACGATATCATCCGCAATCACGTGACCAATTAAACGATCTAATTTTTTACGAGTCAGTTTAATATTTGCCGCTTTTGGTAAATGTGCTTCACTAGAAACATCAATGATTTCACCAACTTCACCGCCACAAATTTCCACGATCAACGCAGTTGCACGCTCCATTGCTTTAAATTGCAACTGTGAGTCAACACCGCGTTCAAAACGATGGGATGCGTCGGTGTGCAAACCATAATTACGTGCACGACCGGTAATCGCCAGTGGTTCGAAGAATGCGCACTCTAATAAAATATTTTTAGTTTCGGCGTTAACACCAGAATGCTCACCACCAAAAATCCCCGCGATACCCAGAGCTTGAGACTCATCGGCAATCACCAGAGTATCCGATTTCAAAGTAGCTTCAGTTCCATCTAGCAGAACCAGCTTCTCTTCATCTTTTGCCATACGGACAATGATAGAACCGTTTAAACGGTCTAAGTCGTAAGCATGTTGTGGTTGACCTAATTCCAGCAGAACATAGTTTGTAATATCCACAACTGCATCAATAGAACGAACACCGCCACGACGTAACTTTTCTTTCATCCACATTGGTGTCGGCGCGCTAACATCGATATTCTTGATAACACGACCTAAGAAACGTGGGCATGCCGCAGGCGCTTCAACACGGATAGGGAAAGTCTCTTTAATGGTGCTAGCAACCGGAGTGATCGCAGGTTCAACTAAATCTAATTTGTTGATCACCGCAACATCACGTGCCACACCTAAAATACTTAAACAGTCAGCACGGTTTGGAGTAATACTGATTTCAATTGCATGATCATCTAATTTTAGATACTCACGAATATCAGTACCAATAGCAGCATCTTGTGGCAATTCAATAATACCGCTGTGATCATCAGAAATACCCAGCTCAGAATAAGAGCACAGCATTCCTTCAGATGGCTCGCCACGTAATTTGGCTGCTTTAATTTTGAAATCGCCTGGCAATATCGCACCGACCGTTGCAACAGCAACACGTAAGCCTTGACGGCAATTTGGTGCACCACAAACGATATCTAATAAACGATCGCCACCTACGTTGACTTTGGTGACACGAAGTTTGTCGGCATTAGGATGCTGTCCGCATTCAACAACTTCCCCTACAACTACACCGTGAAATTGCCCTGCGACAGTTTCAACACCATCAACTTCCAGACCAGCCATCGTGATTTGGTCTGATAATTCTTCACTACTTACCGCCGGGTTCACCCATTCGCGTAACCATAGTTCACTGAATTTCATGAGATAGACCCGCCTTATTTAAACTGTTTGAGGAAACGAAGATCGTTTTCGAAAAATGCACGAAGGTCAGAAACGCCATAACGCAACATGGTTAAACGCTCCATTCCCATACCAAATGCAAATCCGGAGTAGACTTCAGGGTCAATACCAACATTGCGTAATACATTTGGATGCACCATACCGCAACCTAATACTTCCAACCATTTACCATTTTTACCCATCACGTCAACTTCAGCTGAAGGCTCTGTAAATGGGAAATAAGATGGACGGAAACGCACTTGAACCTCTTCTTCAAAGAAGTTGTTCAGGAAGTCATGAAGTGTGCCTTTTAAATTGGTAAAGCTAATGTCTTTATCAACAATCAGACCTTCAGTTTGATGGAACATTGGGGTATGAGTCTGGTCGTAGTCATTACGATAAACACGACCAGGTGCAATAATACGGATTGGTGGTTGCTGACCATTCATGGTACGAATTTGCACGCCTGACGTTTGAGTACGTAATAGACGTTTTGCATCAAACCAAAAAGTATCGTGGTCTGCACGCGCAGGGTGATGAGCAGGAATGTTTAGTGCATCAAAGTTATGATAGTCATCTTCGATTTCGGGTCCGGTCTCAACAGAGAAACCTAACTCACCAAAAAACTCTTCAATTCGCTGAATGGTACGAGTTACTGGGTGTAACCCGCCATTTTCCATACGGCGCCCTGGTAATGAAACGTCAATTTTTTCTGATGACAAGCGTGCATTCAGAATATCCGCTTGCATTGCATCTTTACGGGCGTTCAGTGCATCTTGAACTTGGACCTTAGCTTCATTAATCACAGCCCCTGCTGCTGGGCGTTCGTCCGCAGGCAGATCACGCAACGTTTTCATCTGGAGTGTGAAGTGGCCGCTTTTGCCTAAAAATTCAACACGCACTGACTCTAACGTCGCAACATCTTGTGCCTGTTCAATGGCTGCTTTTGCCTGTGCAACCAATTCAGCGAGATGTGGCATTGTTTCCCCTTTATGACCACTCGGTCTTTTGCTAGTTATTCACTAAATTTCACAAATCATATTTAATGAGATATGAATACTTGACTGATTTTACTGTATTTTCTGTTAAACCAAAAACAAAAAAGCCTCCTGACGGAGGCTTTAGCGTAACTTTTCGTTTCTATTCTACTCGCTATACGCAAAAGCCCCCGAGATTCAGGTGCTAAAGTAAAAAAAGAAACGAAAAATAACGTTGTTCATTAAAAGAGTCTCAATAAAAACAGACTTAAAGTATTAACACAAGCTAATTTTTAATACAAACAATATAAATGAAAAGAGGAAGTTTCCTTCCTCTTTTCAAGCAAACATTAAGCTAAAGCGCCTTTTGCTTTTTCAACTAAAGCAGTGAATGCTGCTTTATCGAAAACTGCGATGTCTGCTAAGATCTTACGGTCGATTTCAATTGAAGCTTTTTTCAAGCCATTGATGAAACGGCTGTAAGACAGACCGTTCTGACGAGCCGCAGCGTTAATACGCGCGATCCACAGTTGACGGAACTGACGTTTACGTTGACGGCGGTCACGGTAAGCGTATTGACCAGCTTTGATTACCGCTTGAAATGCTACGCGGTAAACACGAGAACGTGCACCATAGTAACCTTTCGCCTGCTTCATGATTTTTTTGTGACGTGCACGGGCGATTACACCACGTTTTGCGCGAGCCATAGCTATCTCCTATCGTCTTTATTCTTAATTAACTAAAATGTTTACTTATGCGTAAGGCAGGCAAGCAACTACCAGACCCAGATCGCCCTTAGATACCATACCTTTCGGACGTAAATGGCGTTTACGCTTAGTAGACTTTTTAGTCAGAATGTGACGAAGGTTTGCATGCTTGCGCTTAAAGCCACCGCCTGCAGTTTTTTTAAAGCGCTTTGCTGCGCCACGTACAGTTTTAATCTTTGGCATTTCTGTTATTTCCAACTTCGCATTGTGATTAACTACGAATTAATTAGGCGAATAATATTCACATTACTGTAAGATTATTACTTGATGGCCTAATTATTTCTTCTTCGGTGCCAGCACCATAATCATCTGACGTCCTTCAATTTTTGAAGGGAATGACTCCACTGACGCCAGCTCTTCCAAATCAGACTTAATGCGGTTAAGCACTTCCATACCGATTTGTTGGTGGGCCATTTCACGACCACGAAAACGTAGCGTTACTTTAGCCTTGTCACCATCTTCTAGAAAGCGTATCAGGTTGCGTAGTTTGACCTGATAATCACCTTCATCTGTACCAGGGCGGAATTTAATTTCCTTCACCTGAACAACTTTTTGTTTCTTTTTCTGTTCTTTTTGAGATTTGCTCTTCTCATAAAGGAATTTGCCGTAATCCATGATACGACAAACTGGCGGTTCAGCATTTGGGCTAATTTCAACGAGGTCAACGCCCGCTTCTTCAGCTTTTTCAAGCGCTTCACGTGCGCTCATAATGCCTAACTGTTCGCCGTCTAAACCGGTTAAACGGACTTCAGGAACACGGATTTCATCATTAATACGATTTGGTCGTGTTGATGGGATTCTTTTTCCGCCTTTAATACTTCATTCCTCCAACTGGATAAAGAGATTTGCTACATTCTCTAAAGCAAGCGTTCCGGTAATGTTTTCAATAACTTTTCACCAAAACGCGATATTCTTTTTGGGCTTTAACTCGAACAATGCGAGATTTTACAAAGCGATTCGACCGCGGATTTTACTGCTTATTGTGAGATTACTCAAGCAGATATTCAAATTTTTCGCGGTAAGTCATGTTAATGAGAGGATATCTTCATAAAAAAACGCGAGTGAGAGGCTATCCCCCACTCGCGTTCTTACATGACAACTTATTTATTTTTCTTCGGTGACATGACCATAATCATTTGTCGACCTTCAATACGTGAAGGGAATGATTCAACAATAGCCAGTTCTTCCAAATCAGCTTTAATGCGGTTAAGCATTTCCATACCGATTTGCTGGTGTGCCATTTCACGACCACGAAAACGTAGTGTGATTTTCGCTTTATCACCATCTTCTAAGAAACGAATGAGGCTACGCAATTTAACTTGGTAGTCTCCTTCATCAGTTCCCGGACGGAATTTAATTTCCTTCACTTGAACGACTTTTTGTTTCTTTTTCTGCTCTTTTTGAGACTTGCTCTTCTCATAAAGATACTTGCCGTAATCCATGATACGACAAACTGGTGGCTCTGCATTTGGGCTGATTTCAACTAAATCAACACCAGCTTCTTCCGCTTTAGCGAGTGCGTCACGCACACTCATCACACCGAGTTGTTCACCGTCAATGCCAGTAACACGGATTTCAGTTGCACGGATCTCTTCGTTAATACGATTCGGACGTGCTGTTGGGAGTTTTTTTCCGCCTTTAATACCTTATTCCTCCATCTGATTGAGCTGACGACTGCGAATTTCTTCCAGTAGTTTAGTCGTGAATTCGTTAACATCAAGGCTGCCTAAATCTTTACCACGACGGGTACGAACAGACACTTTACCTGATTCAACTTCTTTCTCACCACAAACCAACATGTAAGGAACACGACGCAGGGTGTGTTCGCGGATCTTAAAGCCGATTTTCTCGTTGCGTAAGTCCGCTTTCGCACGAATGCCAACACTTTGCAGTTTGCTTACTAATTCTTGAACATAGTCTGCTTGACTATCTGTAATGTTCATCACCACAACTTGTTGTGGCGCTAACCATGTTGGGAAAAAGCCCGCATATTCTTCTGTTAAAATACCGATGAAGCGCTCTAATGAACCTAGAACGGCACGGTGGATCATAACAGGCGTAATGCGTTCATTATTTTCGCCTACATATGAAGCATTTAGACGACCTGGTAAGAAGAAGTCTAATTGTACGGTACCGCATTGCCATGCACGGTCAAGGCAGTCATACAGTGTAAATTCGATTTTTGGACCATAGAATGCGCCTTCGCCTGGTTGGTATTCGAATTCAATACCTTTAGACTTCAGAGCATTCGCTAAATCCGCTTCTGCTGTATCCCACATATCGTCAGTACCGATACGTTTTTCAGGACGAGTAGACAGTTTTACAACGATTTTTTCAAAACCGAAAGTGCTGTAAACGTCATAAATCATTTCGATACAGCTTGTCACTTCACCCAGAATTTGATCTTCGGTACAGAAAATATGCGCATCATCTTGAGTAAAGCCACGTACACGCATTAAACCATGCAGCGCACCAGATGGTTCATTACGATGGCAACTACCAAACTCTGCCATACGCAGTGGTAAATCACGGTAAGATTTTAACCCTTGGTTAAAGATCTGTACGTGACCTGGGCAGTTCATTGGTTTTACACAATATTCACGGTTTTCAGATGACGTTGTGAACATCGCATCTTTGTAGTTTTCCCAGTGACCTGTTCTTTCCCACAGTACGCGGTCCATCATGAATGGACCTTTAACTTCTTGGTAGTTATAGGATTTTAGTTTGGTACGTACAAAAGTTTCCAGCTCACGGAAAATTGTCCAACCATCATTGTGCCAGAACGCCATACCCGGCGCTTCTTCCTGCATATGATATAAATCTAATTGCTTACCAATTTTACGGTGGTCACGTTTTGCCGCTTCTTCTAAGCGCAGCAGATAAGCAGCTAACTGCTTTTTGTCTGCCCATGCCGTGCCGTAAATACGTTGCAGCATTTTATTGTCGCTGTTTCCACGCCAGTATGCCCCTGCAACTTTTTGTAATTTAAAGTGATGGCAGAAACGCATATTAGGTACGTGCGGACCACGACACATATCAATGTATTCTTGGTGGTGATATAAGCCTGGGCGGTCATCTTGGCTAATGTTTTGATCCAAGATTTCAACTTTATAATCTTCGCCACGGCTTACAAATGTTTCACGAGCTTCGGCCCAAGAAACACGTTTTTTAACCACGTCATAATCTGTTTTGGCAAGCTCAAGCATACGCTTTTCTAGCTTGTCCAAATCTTCCTGGGTCAGCGTATAGTCAAGGTCAATATCATAATAGAAACCGTTGTCGATAACTGGACCGATTGCCATTTTGGTATTTGGCCACAATTGTTTAATTGCATGACCTAATAAGTGAGCACAAGAGTGACGAATGATCTCTAGACCTTCATCATCTTTACTCGTGATAATTGACAAGTTCGCATCGTGCTCGATCAGTTCACAAGCATCCACCAGCTCACCATTAACACGACCAGCAATACACGCTTTTGCAAGACCTGCACCGATATCGTGAGCCACATCCATGACAGAAACGGCATGGTCGAATTGACGCTGACTTCCATCAGGAAGAGTAATAACAGGCATTAAAAAATCCTTATCAGCAGTGGTGACCCACACGAAAGATCACTTGCTTGATTATTCCAAAGTTTATAAATCAATACGTTACTTACGATTTCTCACTTCACTATGCGAGATAGGCACACCGTTATGTACACATCATATAAGCCATTATGGATATAATTGATGACACAATTATGCACATCGCTAGCAACTCAACTCGTAATCATAACACAGACATATTTTATGGCGATAGCCAGTTGTTGATTATTATATCACTAAAATCACTGCGAATTTGGGTGACCAAACATCACATGATGAAGCGTTCGATAATGTACGGTTTAAGCGTATTGAGAACAGAAATACGTGAATAAGCTCGATGAAATCGACGTAGTTGAACAACGGCGCATAATGTGGGTCGCAAATTTCAATATTCGGTAGAAAGACAACAAAAAGGCTATCCGTTCATCAAGGGCGATAGCCTTAAACAAATGAAGGATTACCAACAACCGCGGTGATTACCACGTCCCCCCCACCCTCCATTACGGTAAGGTCGGTTGTATTGTTTGTCTTCTTCATTTCTGATTTTTAGTGATAGGTCATCAAGTTCTTTTACCAGTGCTTTCACTTTGGCATCATCATCACTAGCACCAGCATCATACAGCTTGTTCAATTCAACACGCTTATCATCAAAATCCTTCACTAGCTTAGTAAGCTCGTTATTCTGACGATAATTATTCTGGCTGTAATTATTTTGATATCGATGATCATAATTTCCATTGCAGTAAGGGCATGCTGCTGCAGATGCGGAATACAATAATATCGAAGAGACAATAGCGCCTAATAACACTTTTTTATTCACGGCAATAACCTCACAAGTTTATGGGTTATACCAGTTTATATACACCGTGGAATAAACGCCTTGAAATATGTCAAAATAATCAACTAAAGTTAAATATCATGAACCAGATCACCAAAAAAACCAAAATCAAAAGGTAAAAATACTTATAAATAATTAAATCTCAATATATTACACCAAAGAACTATCACAGCCAGCGACGAGTTTGCTGAGCATAAGACTGCCACTCATCTTTAAAGTGAGCCGACAAAAATTTCTCTTCTTCTGGAATGGTGTACAAATCCGTTATTAGCCAAAAGACCAAACCTGAAACCAAAAAATAAGGTGAATGTGAAAATAACGCCAAGCTTAAGCTCATTGAAGTAAAAGCAAGGTATAGCGGATTACGTGACAATCGATAAGGACCGCGAGTAATTAATGAAGAAGCTGGTGCCAGCGGATTAGGCGATGTTTTTTGCTGAAGAAAATAATATAAACTCGCGCCAATCCACCCGAAAGCCTCGAGAGCAACTAGAATACCAATAATTCCCATCCATCCAGAAAAGCTCCAATAAAAGCCTTCTTTGAGGTGTAGATAATAAGCAGCAAATCCGTTCAGTACTAACCAGTTAACAAATGGGAGTTTAAAAATGCGCATCACATATCCTAGATTGATATTCATATAACAAGCATATCATGGATAAAATGCTAAAAATTAGCGGTAACTATCAATAACGTTGTTCGGGTAAATACCTGCTCTTTTATGAACGGTACCCTAAAGAGAATACACTTTTTAATCCTTCAAGATTGGCATATTCTTGTTGGCATACTGAATTGCGCACATCACTAGGTAAATTATTTAATCTAGCTTGAATATTTGCAATTTGATCTTCTAATCCGTTCATTCCTTTCACTTCAACAACATCTGCATTTGCTTGCAAATAATCTGCAAAACTCCTTAAATTATTTTCTAAACTTTCGCATGCATTATTAGCCAATCCATTTTGAACCATAAAAGCGCTAACAGAGTCAGGTAATAATTGAGAAATCGATGGGAAAATAGATTGTTTCCATGTTTGAGGAAACAGAATCAATACTGCAGCAATAGCCAAAACAAGCAGCATCGATGAAGTGACTAATGGTGATAGTAACCGTCTCATTGGCTATCCTAATATTCTATTTAACATGAAAATTAGAATACACAATAAACCGTAAAGCAGTTTTTAAAATAAAAAAGAGTTTGTAAAGAATATTCCAATTATATTTCCAATAAATAGGATTATCATCTAACAATAATCTTTTAACGAATTTACATAACCTGTCAGTAAAACACATTGTACTGTATATACTCGATAACAAATGAACATAAACCCCCTCTAGCAAAATGCCCTTGACCTTTTTATCTCACATAAAAAGGTTTTTTTTTGCCCAAAATATTGAATATTTTTAATCCAGTCACGTAATCCTTTGTTATTCATTAACTAATTATACTTATTCACATCTGAATAGGGATGTTATCCACAGTTAATGTGAACAACTTTGTTGTCCTCTGAGTAAAAACATTACGTGATCCCACGTAAATAACGCTTTAGCCTTAAATTTTTAAATGAATATTCTTTAGACCTCACAAATTTGTAACAATCTTTGTTATAGTCCCAAGGAAGCAATTCTAGATTAATTGGAGGGCAGTTTTCGACATGCAAGATATTTTACAACTGTTTCAAGCTGTTGGTCTTGGGTTAGTGTTACTCCTTCCACTAGCTAACCCGCTAACTGCCATTGCTGTCATGCTAAGTATTTCATCCAATATGACCAAAGAGCAGCGAGATCATCAGTCACGACTTGCTGCAATCTATGTTTTTATTATCATGCTCGTCGCTTTTTATGCTGGTCAATTAGTCATGAGTACCTTTGGAATTTCAATTCCAGGGTTACGTATTGCTGGAGGGTTGATCGTTGTCTTTATTGGTTTTGGAATGTTGTTTCCCAACTCAGAAAATAGTGAAGATACCAACAATCCCCCTGCTGATGATTTAAGTGTTCCCAAAAAACGTCAAGGTAATCAAAATATTGCCTTCGTTCCTCTGGCAATGCCAAGCACCGCAGGACCCGGTACTATCGCCATTATTATTAGCTCAACCGCATCTTTGCAAGGAGATATTGGCTTTGCACCTTGGGTGATCATCGTTGCCCCGATTATTGTCTTTCTTATTACCAGTATGATTGTTTGGATTGGACTACGTGGTGCAACGTCAATTATGAAATGGCTAGGAAATAGTGGAATTGATGCGATAGGACGTGTAATGGGCTTTCTATTAATTTGTATGGGAGTGCAATTTGTTATCAACGGTATTGTTGAAATCATCGCGCAGCTCCCACACTTACTGGCTGAATATCAGTAATTCACCGCTAATGCGTTATACGCATTTTTGACTTTCCACAAATAACGTGGCGCTTGTGGTGCGGGGTGTTTAGATTGAACATGCTGATAAAATTCTTCTGGGGATAAGTTATTGATCATTGCAATCGCTTTTGACTTATCATTATCAAATGTTCGTAATAATGCCCCTGCGCCATTGACGTAAGCCACAACGGTTGCATAGTACATCGTTTGAGGATGGCTAATGCCCGCCAAGTGCTGCTCTTTGAGGATACGAATATAAGCGGTGCCAATATCAATATTTTTACGCGGATCTTTTAAATCGCTAGAACTTGGTTCACCCGCTCGCCCCTGAAAACGGTATGCATCGCGTCCTGCCGTAGATGCTTTAATTTGCATCAAACCAATCGCATTCGATTTGCTTACGACTTCTGGTCGGAAGTTAGATTCTACTTCAATAATCGCTCTAATCAGCGTTTCATCCACACTATAACGACTAGCAGATTCACGAATAAATTCATCATAAGGCGTTCGCGGGTAGCTAGTATTGGCTGCCGTGTTCGGCATTTGATTACGATTATCTAGCATTCTTGTTCTGTTCGCGGTTTTATTGGGATCACTTGAACAACCTGCCAATAGCAAAAGGACAAGCGCACTGCCGACCATTTTTTTCACTGTTATATCCTCTGCAAATTAAAACACCAAAAGAATAGCTAATCTTTAGAAAAATAATACATTTTTTACTTAACTTTTACTTCTGGACGTGTTTTAGTCATGTTAAATAATGATGTGAATTATCAACTCATAAACAACATAAATATCACTTTTGGCTTTTACGGGCATTTTTTATAATTGATATTGATAATCATTATCAATTGAGATATAAATATTATTCGCTAGAAAGACCATACACATTATAGCGTTAATACCCTTAATGTGAAAATGAAGGCTTATTCGAATCCCGTAATGCACTGAGTTAATTAAACAGGTGCTTTGTGAAAACATTTAGCCAATTAGTACAAGTGACCCAACGTTAGGACTTATTTATGAAAACATTTTTATTCCGATTATCTACGCCTTTGCGGACAGCACTCATCGCGCTTGCGGCTATTCTATTTGTCAGCCAACCCGCTTTAGCCAAGAAGTTTAAAGTGGTCACAACGTTTACTATTATACAAGACATTGCTCAAAATGTAGCCGGTGATGCCGCAATTGTCGAATCCATTACTAAACCTGGTGCAGAAATTCACGGTTACCAGCCGACGCCTAAAGATATTATGAAAGCCTATGATGCCGATCTTATCTTATGGAATGGAATGAATTTGGAAGTTTGGTTCCAACGTTTTTTTGAAAATCTTAAAGATGTCCCTGCGGTTGTGGTCACTGAAGGTATTGAACCAATGCCAATTCGTGAAGGGGAATATAAAGATAACCCAAACCCTCACGCATGGATGTCCCCTGCAAACGCACAGATTTATATCGAAAACATTCGTAAAGCATTCGTGAAATACGATCCCTCAAACGCAGAAACCTACAATGCGAATGCCAAAAAATATTCTCAAGAAATTGCAGCACTTGATGCGCCACTACGTGAACGTTTAAACCGTATTCCTGAAGATAAACGTTGGTTAGTCACCAGTGAAGGCGCATTTAGCTACCTAACCAAAGACTATGGTTTCAAAGAAGTCTACTTGTGGCCAATTAATGCTGAAGAGCAAGGGTCACCAATGCAAGTTAAAAAAGTCATTGATACTGTTCGTGAACACAATATTCCAGTTGTTTTCAGTGAAAGTACCATTTCAGATAAACCGGCTCTGCAAGTCAGTAAAGAAACAGGTGCAAAATACGGTGGCGTACTCTACGTTGACTCCCTGTCAACCGCCGAAGGTCCTGTACCAACTTACATTGACCTGTTGAACACGACCGTTGATACCATTGCAAAAGGATTTTCACAGTAAATGAGCCATACAAATCAGTTCGAGCATCCAACGCTAATTGTTGATGATGCAACAGTTACCTATAACAACGGTCATACTGCAATTTATGATGCTAGTTTTAATATTCATGGTGGTTCCATTTGCGCACTTGTTGGCGTGAATGGAAGTGGTAAGTCCACCCTGTTCAAAACCATTATGGGGTTAGTCACCCCATCTTCGGGTAGTGTGACCCTGAATAATCAACCCATTAAAGCGGCATTAAAAGAAAATATCATTGCTTACGTCCCCCAAACCGAAGAAGTCGACTGGAATTTCCCTGTCCTCGTATCTGATGTCGTGATGATGGGGCGATATGGCAAGATGGGGTTCTTTAGAATCCCTAAAAAGGAAGATAAAGATGCCGTTAAAATGGCATTAGAGCGCGTGGATCTAGCCGGTTTAGAAAATCGCCAAATTGGTGAGCTCTCTGGTGGGCAAAAAAAACGCGTATTTTTAGCCCGTGCGCTTGCCCAGCAAGGTAAAGTGTTATTACTCGATGAACCATTTACTGGTGTCGATGTAAAAACAGAAAACGCTATTATCGATTTGCTGCGTAGTCTGCGTGATGAAGGGCATTTAATTTTAGTTTCTACCCATAACTTGGGAAGCGTGCCTGAATTTTGTGACCATGTGATCTTAATTAACCGTACCGTGCTTGCCAGTGGTCCCACAGAAACGACCTTTACTCAACGCAATTTACAGCAAGCGTTTGGTGGCGTGCTGCGACACATTAACTTATCCGGTCAAGAGCTTCACGATGATGATGACCCTCGCTCTGTCACTGTTATTACGGATGACGAGCGCGCAGCTGTCTTCTATGGTCACGATCATGATGCACCGGTTAGAAAAAATCAGCCTAAGGAATCCGAATGATCGCGTTGTTACTGCAACCATTTGAGTACAACTTTATGGTTAAGGCAATTTGGGTCAGTGCCATCGTTGGTGCGGTGTGCGCTTTCTTATCGGCTTATTTGATGCTCAAAGGTTGGTCATTGATGGGAGATGCCCTCTCCCATTCCGTCGTACCCGGTGTAGCTGGCGCTTATGCACTAGGATTACCTTATGCCGCTGGCGCCTTTTTTACAGGGATCCTCGCGGCACTTGCGATGACGTTTGTTAAGCATCTCACTCGATTACGGGAAGATGCCGTTATTGGGTTTATATTTTCCACGTTCTTTGCCGCAGGGTTATTAATCGTTTCCTTGAATCCAACATCGGTCAATGTGCAAAGTATTATCTTCGGTAATATTTTGGGTATTGCGGACGCCGACGTGCTTCAAGTCGAAATCATCATCGCAATTTCATTTGTTGTTCTGATGTGTCTATGGAAAGATTTACTCGCAGTATTCTTTGATGAAAGCCATGCTCGTTCTATTGGTTTAAACCCACTACGCTTAAAAATTATTTTCTTCACCTTATTAAGTGCATGTACTGTTGCTGCTCTGCAAACGGTGGGGGCGATTCTCGTTATCGCGATGGTAGTCACTCCAGGTGCTACGGCTTATTTGCTCACAGACAAGTTTAAAACTTTGCTGATTATCTCAGTCTCTATTGGTACTGCAACAAGCGCGATTGGCGCTTACCTCAGCTACTTTTTAAACGGTGCAACAGGTGGGCTGATTGTGACATTCCAGACTGTCATTTTCCTACTGGCATTCTTCTTTGCACCCAAACATGGACTGATCGCCTCTCGCCGTAAAGCGCGTATCGAAGTGGCGGACCTGCATCAAAGCAAACAACAAGGAGCCACCCATGAATGATTTTATGGACTTACTCATGGCGCCTTTCGCATTTCCATTTATGCAAAAAGCCTTAATCACCGCGATTGTTACGGGTACTGTCTGCGCTATTTTATCCTGTTTTTTAGTGCTAAAAGGCTGGTCATTAATGGGTGACGCCATTTCCCATGCCGTGTTGCCTGGCATTATTATCGCGTCATTAATCGGTATCCCTCTGGCTATTGGGGCTTTTGTTTCTGGGTTATTCTGTGCTATTGCAACGGGTTACTTAAAAGAAAATAGCCGAATAAAAGAAGACACCGTCATGGGTATTGTTTTCTCTGGTATGTTTGCCATCGGCTTAGTAATGTTCGCAAAAATCGACACGGAGCAGCATCTCACACACATTTTATTCGGGGATATTTTAGGGATCACCGATGATGAGTTTAAGCAAATTTTGCTGTTTGCTGGGATAACCATTGCCATTATCTTACTCAAACGTAAAGACTTTATGCTTTACTGCTTCGACCCAAATCAAGCGCGAGTCATTGGGCTTCCTGTCAAATGGCTGCATTATGGCTTGCTCTCATTACTCGCCTTAACCATCGTGGCATCATTACAAGCTGTCGGGATCATTCTGGTGATTGCCATGCTGATTTCACCGGGAATTATCGCCTTTGTTCTATGTCGAAGTTTTGGTTGGATGTTAGTGATAGCGATTATCGCCTCCGTCACATCCAGTGTGCTGGGCACCATTGTCAGTTTTCATATCAATGCGACGACAGGCCCGACTATCGTGGTGATCCAAGCCGGTTATTTTGTTATCGCCTTAATCTACAGCAAGCTCGTCCTAGCCCGTCGAAAATCACGTATCACTCGCCAAGATTTGCATACGGCATAACCACAAAAAGCTGAATCGGGGTCTCACCTATTCAGCTTTTTACTCTACCTTATAGATTCCATATCAAAGAAACAGCCCCGTACACTCTCCTTCCCCGTAAGAATAGGCACTCATCCAATTTTTGATAAAAATCAGCCACAACCATTTTCTTGATATGGCGTAATTTTTAAACAATGATCACTGTTAATTCCTAAATTGTCGCTATAGTATGGTATGAGTGAAGACCAAATCACAGTGAGGTGGATCATGTGGCAAGCGATGAATCGTTTATTAATTGAACACTTTGGTGAAGCAGAGCTGCACAATAAAGTGATTCTTTCTGGTGGAGATATTCATAACACCTTAAGAATCGATTATGGTGAGCATACTGTGTTCGTGAAACAAAATCGCCGTGAGTTTCTCCCCCTCTTTAAACAAGAGGCAGAACAACTCGAAATGCTAGCGAAAAGCCAGACTGTGACCGTGCCGAAAGTCTACGGTTTAGGCAGTAATAAGCATAATAGCTTTCTTCTCCTCGAATATTTCCCATTAAAACATTTTGATAACACCAATGCGTGGCATTTTGGACAACAATTGGCTCGACTGCATCAATGGGAAGAGCAACCAAGTTATGGTTTTGATTTTGATACTATGCTCAGTACGACTGTTCAGCCAAATGGATGGGAAAAGCGTTGGAATGCATTCTTTGCAGAAAAACGTATTGGTCTTCAATTACAAATAGCGTCCGAAAAAGGCATGGTTTTTGGTGATATTCAAAAACTGGTTGATATTGTTAAACACCGTTTGTCCGGGCATCAGCCTCAACCTTCTTTATTACACGGTGATTTGTGGCCAGCAAACTGTGCCATCACCAACCAAATAGATGGCGTACTTTACGACCCTGCATGTTATTGGGGTGATCGGGAATGCGATATCGCCATGTTGCCATTGTATAAAGAAATTCCTATTCAAATTATTGATGGCTACCAAAGCGTTTGGCCGCTACCCGCAAGTTTCTTAGATAGGCAACCAATCTATCAACTCTATTTCTTACTCAATCAAGCCAATATGTTTGGCAATGAGCAAAGCTATCTGCATGCCCGCAATATTATTGATAATTTACTCGCAGATGAATAATCTAAACTCAGTGATGCGCTGCACGGGAATAAACCTGATGCAGCGCAGGATTATGATGGGAGAATTACCAATTCAGGAGCTTTAATGCAAAATAGATTACAATCCCTAAGACTATCGGCCAGAAATACATCAAAAAGAACTGTTTAAAAATAGTGTGTCGGGGAATGGTCACTTTAGATTCTAATTCTTCTTTTGTGACCTCACTGCCTTTAGCATTCTCTAGAATGACATGGTCTTCAATGCTTTCACGAATAAACTTAATTTGACGATACATGCGTAAGCCTGATGCGCTTAGTGCTAATCCCACAAAGATAAAAATAAAAATAACAAAAAATCCGATACAGCTACCAGAAAAACCTTGGCTTACTTCAGGAACTGGCGAATTATTCCAAAATACATTTAAAAATGGTGTGCTTTGTCGAGCCATTTCTGCCATCAATTTCACAAAATCATTAGCAACCGCATTGATCCCTTCACCTTGAATTCCTTTCAGAGCAGCGAGTTTAATTAATGATGCTAACGTAGAAATTAATGCTACAAAAAATACGATCCAGCCCAAAATACGTTTGCCAATCGCAAGAGAATTTGCCTTGTGGTAATTCATTACAACTATTCCTCAGAGTTTTTTTCTACGCTAATCATAGCCGATAATATTTGCTGGCTCCAAATTTCTATAAAAAAATGATAGTTAAAAATTGAGTTTCGGATTATTCAAAAATTTAATTGCATTCATATCACCCGCTAAATTCAAATTTTCAATAAAATCATGTGATAGCACATATATCTCTATAACCGAAAGTCATGGCTTGTTAGAATAGTTTTAGACACTAAATTGACTGTGATTAAAATGCAGCGACAGCCCCCATACCCTATTTTCAAATGGGTATCTAAATGAATGGAGTTTGCTATGTATCATAAATTACCTATCCAATCTGTTATCTTTGATATGGATGGTTTGCTGATTGACTCGGAACCTTTCTGGGAACAGGGAGAAGATGAAGTATTTGCAGAGTTAGGGGTTGATTTATCCATCAAGCACACGCTTCCAGATACCCTCGGTTTGCGTATCGACCACGTTGTTGAACTTTGGTATAACGCATCCCCTTGGCAAGGCTGCAGTTTAGAAGAGGCAAAACAGCGTATTATTGACAGAGTCATTGGCTTAGTCGAAGAGAAACGCCCATTGTTGCCCGGTGTCCAACATGCATTAGAGTTATGCCGTTCAATGGATTTAAAAATTGCGTTAGCATCAGCATCTCCGGATTACATGTTGGAGAAGGTACTGAATTTATTTGATATTCGCCATTATTTTTCTGCGGTTGTTTCCGCAGCAAAATTGCCTTTAAGCAAACCCCATCCTGAAGTTTATTTAAAAGCCGCAGCAGAATTATCGACAAAGCCTATTCACTGCGTTTCATTGGAAGATTCCTTTAATGGCATGATTGCAGCAAAAGCCGCAAGAATGCGCTCTATCGTGGTTCCTGATAACAAGCACTTCAATGACCCACGCTGGGGTTTGGCAGATGTCAAACTCGCTTCATTAAATGATTTACGTCCAGAAAATTTACGTTAATCTTAAATGAATTAGTGATGATTTCTTTCCCCTACATTATTTGCGTAGGGGAAATTTTGAAAAGTATAAAAATCTACGGTTATTAGCTAATAAATAAGAGTTTTTTTAACTCTCACCCTCTACCAAATTCCGCTCAAACCCATTATACTGCCCGCCTACTGTATAGATAAACAGATGGTATTTTATCCACCATGACTGCTGAAGGGCACCTGCTTTTTTCTGTCGCCTCACTCATAATGGCTCATAAACTGCAAATTACGCCAGAGTTCGCTCAGGGTGATTGGTTGCATATGGTGCCAGGCGTTTTGCTGGGTGCCTTATTGCCGGATATCGACCATCCATCATCCATTCTTGGGCGACTTTTTCGTATTATTTCTATTCCCATATCCAAGCTCTGCGGTCATCGAGGCTTTACGCATAGCCTTATTGCATGGCTAATTTTGCTGATTTCCAGCTATCAATGGTTACCCCATTATTGGGATTTACCCCCTGACCTTATCCAAGCGTTTTTACTTGGTTATATGAGCCATTTAATTGCCGATATGCTGACGCCATCCGGTGTCCCATTTTTATGGCCATTACCATTACGTTTCTGTTTTCCCGTTCTACGCGGTAAATCTAGTAAACGCGGAGAACGCTTTATTGCCGTGCTTTTGACCGTCTGTGCGGTGCTTATACCCGCAGGGCATCCAGCTGACTGGTTCCAGCAAATAGAAAGCGTACTAAATTATTTTAATAATCAGATAAATATACACTTACCGACAAAAACATCACTTTTGTAATATACTGTAAGTATAAATCAACCTAAATTATAACTTTTGATTATAAGTAATGACTAACTTCAACTGATATCATATAACCAGTTGTTAGAAGAAACGAAATCCTTATACCTATTAAGGATTAACAACAAGAATCATTATGTAAAATAATTACAATTTGGAGTGCGGAATGAATATTCCCCTGATTATCAATGTGCTCGTTTTCGTAGCACTTTTAATACTGTTAGCAAAACTCGGATCGAATGGTTGGAGCCTATCCAAAAAAGTCTTACTGGGTCTGGTATTCGGTGTTGCTTATGGTGTGGGACTGCACCTGGTGTATGGTTCTGGTCACCAAACGGTAAAAGACTCCATTCTTTGGTTTAATATCGTTGGTAATGGTTATGTTCAACTATTACAAATGGTGATTATGCCTCTGGTATTTGCCTCAATTCTGAGTGCAGTAGCTAGACTCCATAAGGCATCTTCTTTAGGGAAAATCAGCTTTTTAACCATTGGCACACTGCTGTTCACAACCGCTATCGCTGCTCTAATCGGTATCTTGATTGCTAACTTGTTCGGCTTAACTGCTGAAGGGTTAGTCCAAGGTCAATCTGAAACTGCACGTTTAGCTGCCATTGAAACAAATTACATTGGTAAAGTATCGGATTTAACCGTTCCGCAATTGATCCTGTCCTTTATCCCGAAAAACCCGTTTGCTGATTTAACAGGTGCAAGCCCAACATCTATTATTAGTGTGGTTATTTTTGCTGCATTCTTAGGAGTAGCGGCACTGCAACTGTTCAAAGATGATAAAGAACGTGGTGAAAAAGCATTAGCGGCTATCGATGTGATGCAGGCTTGGGCAATGAAATTAGTCCGCTTAGTCATGCGCTTAACGCCTTATGGTGTGATGGCACTGATGATCAAAGTGGTCGCAAGCTCGAATTTAGCTGACATCATTAATTTAGGTACCTTTGTGGTTGCATCATACGTGGCATTAGCCATTATGTTTGTGATTCACGGTGTCTTAATTGCGACAACCGGTTTAAATCCGATTAAATTCTTTAAGAAAGCAGGTCCTGTACTGACATTCGCCTTTACTAGCCGTTCGAGTGCTGCAAGTATTCCACTGAATATTGAAACGCAAACTCGCCGCTTTGGTGTACCAGAATCGATCGCCAGCTTCTCTGCGTCTTTCGGTGCAACTATCGGTCAAAACGGTTGTGCAGGTATCTACCCTGCCATGTTAGCGGTTATGGTGGCACCAACAATGGGTATCAATCCATTTGACCCACTGTGGATCGCGACTTTAGTCGGTATTGTGACTATCAGCTCTGCGGGTGTCGCAGGTGTGGGTGGTGGTGCAACGTTTGCTGCACTGATTGTACTGCCAGCGATGGGCTTACCTGTTACTTTAGTCGCGTTATTGATTTCAGTTGAGCCATTAATTGATATGGGTCGTACGGCACTGAACGTGAGTGGTTCAATGACTGCAGGTACCGTGACTAGCCAATTAATGGGCGAAACAGACAAATCCATTTTTAACCAAGAAGATGACGGTGATTTGAAACACGTTTAATCGTCCTTATCACCGAATACTCCCTGAAACCTGCCCGTTGAACGGCAGGTTTTTTTATAGTTATAACTCACTGAATTTTTTACTTTATTTTGACCTGATTGCAAATATTGGGCTTTTACTCTAAAAAATATTGCCAATACGTAGAGCTGCGTAACATAATAGCGGCTGAGCAACATTTTCTTAGGCTTCCTGCCTGTGTTGCGTCTCCCGTTTCCTACGGGAACTATCAACTTCATTGTTAGATTTTTTATATGACCAATATTATTCATATACTAAAAACTGATCCTTCAGATAACCCTTGTGTCAACTGTGGTGCTTGTTGCGCCTACTTTCGTGTCTCATTTTATTGGGCTGAAGCGGAAGCTGGCGGGGGCTCTGTACCTCAGCATTTGACAGAGCAAATCACCCCGTTTATGAGCTGCATGCAAGGCACAAACCAAAAACCAAATACCCGTTGTACGGCACTAACGGGTAACGTAGGTGAATGTGTGTCATGTTCCATCTATGAGCAGCGTCCGACTCCATGCCGAGAATTCGAACAATCATGGCATAACGGCATACACAATGAGGCCTGCGATCGTGCTCGTGCAGCCTATGGTTTACCCCCTCTTGAGCCTCAGCAACCACAAATTGCGTGCTAACCCCGTCAATGACCCAGAGATGTTCTGGGTTATCTTTATTCTTCTTTCGCTGTCATTCTTTTCATAAAATAACGGCATTATTTTCCATAAAATGTGTAAAGAAAGGATAAAACATGCAGGAAATATGGAGCTTTAGTCAAAGCAGGTAAAAGCCATTGCGAGCGAAACCTAATTGATGAATTATCCTCTCATCACGTAATGAGGAGATAGAAATGAACAAATTAAACCAAGGTTTACTCGCTGCTATTTTAATGTCTGTAGGCTTTGCCGCTGCTGCAGCCAATGTTGATATGAATAAATCACCACGCCATCACGGTGGCAATCACCATAATATGGTGTATAGCGTGACAGAACAAACCACCAAACCAAACGAAACCCTCAAAAAACTGGCGAACGATACACCTAAAATTGAAGATGGCAAACGTTACATGGTGAAGATGTCTGTCGTGGAAGTACCAGAGTTCAAGCCTGCACAGCCGATGCCGATGCCAGTACCGGCTACAGCACCCGCAGCAAAGTGACAAATGAATTACCCTAAACCATAGGCTATGCCTGTTACACTGATAATGCCAACCATTTGGCATTGTTATTTAAAAATCAGTATCTTACTTGCACACAATAACGTTTAGGTATATCCCTAATTTTGCCCCTAATGCCATAGGGGCTTTTTTTTGCTTAAAATAACCAACGCAATGCTGCCGTCATCAATGCTGCCGATAACACAATCACAATAAATGGCTTACGATACCAAGTGAGTATTCCTGCAACGGCCACACCAATAATTTTAGGAAAATCAGATAGTTCATCACCTGAGAAAACCGTTGCTGTCATCGCTACAGAAAATAAAATGACAATAGCTGCCGCCGAAAAGAGTGCTTTATTTTGCTCAGTGAGATTCACTCGACCTTTTAGCAAAGCCCCAGATGCACGCATCAAATACGTGCCAATTGCTAAAATAAGGATCCCACTCATCATCAACCATGAATGTTCCATCATCATTATTTCCTTATATAGATAACTAAACTCAACAGTGCGAGTAATACAGGAATACCCGCGGGTAACACTGGTGTTGTTACCATAGCGATAACCGCGCCGATTATGGCGGCTAATCTCAGGCGTTTATCTTTTAGCGCCGGCAAACTGAGCGCCAAAATAATGGCAGGAAACATTGCATCCATCCCAAGGGCATGAGTATCTTGGATAAAGCTCCCCAGGATTTCACCTATAATTACTCCGACAGGCCAGCAAATCAAAATACCTAACCCACATAGCCAGAATGCAGCTGTTTTCTCTTGCTGACTTTCTTGCGCCAAACCAAATACCACACTTTCATCATTCATAATGTGGTACCCCAGCAACGCTTTCGGTCCTTTTCCTGCTAGCTCACTCACAGCAAAACTAAATGGAATATGACGAGAATTGACCAATAAGCCCGCTAAAGCAGCGGATATCGGACTTCCCCCAGAAAAAACAACACCAATAAATAAAAACTCAGACGCGCCCGCTAAAACCAAAATAGACAATACCAGCGGAACCCACCAATCAAAGCCTTGTGAGTGAGCTAAAGCGCCATAAGATATCCCCACAATTAGGTCCGCAATACACACCAGTGCAATGTTTTTCACTGTGCTATTATGGAGAATAGAAAACTGAAATGTAGATTTCTGCATAGAACGACCGTTCGATATAAAAAACATTCGTTCATTATGTCGTTACATTAGGCTAAGTGCAATTAAAATAGGATGTTTACGTTGACCTTATTCACGCCCCCAATCGAATTAATTTCAAAATCCTTGGCTTGTGAAAGGCAAAAAAGTGGGATGTCTCTCTCCGAGCTTGCCCGTAAAGCGGGGATAGCTAAGTCCACATTATCCCAACTTGAAGCGGGCAGTGGTAATCCCAGTATTGAGACGTTATGGGCACTGTGTGTCGCCTTGGATATTCCATTTTCGCGTTTAATTGAGGAAAAGCGTGCAGCGGTAACGGTGATCCGCCACGGTGAAGGCACACCAGTTAGTGCAGAACATGCAAACTATTTGGCATACCTGCTCTCCTCTGCTCCAGTCAATTCCCAGCGAGATATTTATACGGTTGTCGCTCAACCCGGACGAGATCGTATTTCATCACCCCATATGCAGGGGGTCACTGAACACATTATTTTAATGTCAGGACGAGCCTTAGTCGGTCCTCTCGAGAATCCCGTAGAACTCAATGTCGGTGATTACATTCATTATCGTGGTGACGAGCCACATATCATGCGTGCACTTGAGCCAAACACCATGGCCGTCATGGTGATTGATAAACAGAATTGATTAACGAACGCTACGCTTAGGAGAATTTACCGTGGATTATTATCAAGATATAGCCAATAAAGTGGCATTACTGCTAGATGAAAACATCGTTCATAACATGAATGAAATGCTGATGCAGCTTTCTCATGATGAGCAGCTCACCCAAGAACAACGCTTTGAGTTACAACAACGTCTCAGAGAAGCTATTTTTGTTCATCATAATTCGTAATCAACATCATAATTCTGTATTTTGTATCAAAGCCGAAAGATCCCAGTTTATTGAGTAAAAAAAAAACCCGAACGATATTGCTTACCGTTCGGGTTATATTCAATATATCAACACTAGACTCATACAATCCCAGCCTTAGAATTTATCTTGCTGTAAATAAGACCATGCATACTGCGCATAAAGTTCCGCACCGGATGCCATGACGTCTTCATCGATGTTAAAACAACCGTGGTGATGTGCCCATTGAGTATCTTTTTCTGGGTTACCCGAACCTAATAGAGCGAAACATCCTGGGATATTTTCCATATAAAAGCTAAAATCCTCGCCACCTGGCGTCGGCTTTTCCGCCATTAAAGCCTGTTCACCGAATGCTTCCGCTATCACCGATTGCGCCAATAATGCACTACGCTCCTCATTAATAACAGGCAGTGTTCCGTAGATATAATCCACTTCTGCCGTTGCACCATACATTGCTGCTGTATGATCAGCATAACGGCGAATCGCAGCTTCAATGCGATTACGTGTTTCAATATCAAAACAACGTACCGTACCATCGAGCACCGCATTTTCGGCAATAACATTGAACCGTGTCCCAACATCCATTTTACCGATAGTCACCACCGCAGAATCTAAGGATGATGTTTCACGAGAAACGATAGCTTGCAAATTCATGACAAATGATGAGGCAACAATCGCGGCATCAACGGTAGCCTCAGGCATTGAACCATGCCCCCCGCGCCCTTTAAATTTCACGACCAATAAATCCGCAGAAGCAAAAGTGCCTCCCACATTACATGACACTTTTCCGGATGGTGTCGTTGACCAAATATGCATGCCGAACACGTTATCGACATTATCCACAGCCCCTTGTTTCACCATCGCTTTAGCGCCTTGCGCTATCTCCTCAGCAGGTTGAAAAATGAGGCGGATATTTCCTTTTAATTCATCACGAACTTCATACAATGCTTTAGCGGCGGTCAACAACATCGCCGTATGTGCGTCATGCCCGCAAGCATGCATTTTCCCTTCGTTTGTCGATTTATACTCAAGAGACTTATTCAACTCTTGCACAGGTAAGGCATCAATATCTGCACGTAAAGCGACTGTTTTTCCAGGCTTGCCGCCCTTAATGTCTGCAATAATCCCTGTTGGTTCAGTCAGCCGATATTCGATGCCTATTTTCCCTAGCTCTTCAGCAATTCGTTTTGTCGTTCTCACTTCCTCGAATGGCAATTCTGGATGAGCGTGAAGATCTCGTCGAAAAGCTATCATCCCTTCAGTGTGCTTTTTAATGGAAGCTGTAATGTTATTATTGACCATTTTCTGTCCTTATTTATTTTTTAACGCCTTATTATTATGCGTTTTTATATTCAGTTATTACGCCGCGACAGGCACGATATAAGCTACCATGATGCCCGCTAATACCACAGATACCATGGTGACAGAGATAAATCCGCCAACTAGCATCGGTCCTAACATGTGACTGGTTAAAATCTGACGCTCTTTTTCATCTTTGGTCAGCGCATTTATCGCTTCATTGGTAATGATATAATCTGCTGGGAATCCATATAGCGCAGTCAATGAAACCGCAAATGCCATCTCTTTTGATACCCCTAAAATTTTCCCTACAATCCACGATGCGATGAACATGCCCACCACAGCGGCAACAATCAACACCACCATTGGATAGACCAATCTCAGCAACATATCAGGCGTCGCGTGATTTAACGTATCAAAGATGAACAGCATCAATGCCATGATAGCGAAACCAAAACCGTTCGCTTTCTGTAACGGTTGCCTCTCCAAAAAGCCCATCGAAGACGCGATGACACCAAATAATAAGCACAGAACAAATGGGCTGATACTGACATAAGGCGCAGCAACCGTAGAAGCCAAATACGCTAAATAGCCCACTACCACTAATCGTAAAAATTGAAAATAGCTGGTGTTATAGTGACTTGGAATACGTTTAAACAATCGAGGCATTGCACTTTCTGACGCTAATGTTTTTACTTCAACATCATCCGCGCCATCAACGGCCAAAGACTCTTTCCATGCGCCACGGCGGTATTGCTCAAGCACTCGGCGCCCTTCACGTTTCAGCATAATTGCCGTTAATGGGTATCCCGCAAAGCCTTGCATCACATAAATTAAGATGGCAAATACAGATAAATCCACCAGTCCTGCTTCTGCCGCCCCTTTTGACATGATCAACGAAGAAACGATACCGCCCACTAATGGTGGAATTGCCACTAACACGGTATTTAAATCAAATAAAGCGAGACCTACGCCATAAATAAAAACGATAATTCCCAAAATACCAGATAACGAAATTAAGATAGTTTTCCATTGATGCAAAAGTTCTTTCAATGACAGCAATGTGCCCATGTTCGTAATTAACAAATACATCAACATGACAGCAACCACTTTAGGGATCCCTGCAATGCTAACAATATCTTTTGGGAAGAACGTCCAATAACCTAAAAGAAATAATACTGCGCACACAAATACCGATGGGATCCAAGCTTTTGTTCGTACCGCAATGGCATCTCCGATGTACAGTATCCCAACAATTAATAATAGAGCTAACATTTGTGACATGACTTTTCCCCGTATTTATTATTTTTATTTATTTCCGTTGTAGTTTTTTATAATTAAAATTTGGTTTTAATTAAACTTTGACATTCAAATGGCGAGTAAATTAAAACCAAACGATATATATCCATCCAACCCATTACAATTAAACAACAAATTCATCATATCACTGAAAAAATGGATGTATAGATTAAGTTACAGTGTAAGGATGAAAATACACTAATAGGGTATTACGAGTGACATAGTCATATATAAGGTTGGATAATTGAAAAACAGAAACATCACTTTGTGATAATCTGAGTTTTTGATGGGATATTTTAAAAAAGTTACTTTTACTAATAATTCATTCTTTTTCGTGACAAGGGAAATGCCAAATTTATATTCTGTTGCCCAGTAATATATTTTTATTCATTCACTATCTATTTGTCAGGTTTTCATGATAAAAGCAAATTGTTAGCCACGTTGGCAATATATTCTGCTTTATTTCACCCTTCCTCATTTTTTCTGAAAATAAAGATAAAAATAGCCTATTCGCATCCACAAATAGGCTATTAATTGAACACATCCAATGAATGAGAAATAAATCACTGCACCGATGTAGATTATCCTTGAGAAAGCATGTTATGACACAGCATACCCAATAAAGTGAAGAGCAACGCGCCGAGAACATGTATTGCAATGGTACTAAATGCGACCACTAGCTTCCCTTCTTGTAGCATCACCAACACTTCCAACGAAAACGTTGAAAAGGTAGTAAATGCCCCACAAAAACCCGTCACAATAAATAATTTGTATGCAGGATTAATATTCGCACTCGCAAAGTAAGAGACAGCAAAACCAATAATAAAGCCGCCCACTAAATTGACGAACACCGTACCAAAGGGGATATGAGGATGTAAATTATTGAGCTTCAAGCCGATTAGCCATCTTAACCAGCCACCTAACACTGAGCCCAAAGCAATAGAAATAAGAGATGCGTACATTGCTACTTTCCTTACAAGTCATATGGGAATAAATGCAAGGAAAAGCTCCCGCAGACATTTATGCCCTACATTCGGGCACATAATCCTACGTGCCCATTCAAATGAATAGGTTTACGTAGGCATCATCAGTCCACAAAAGGACGGTTAAACTAGGAGGAATGCCATCTCCTAACAAGACGTTACTTAAAATAATAAGGCAACTATTTTAGCCATGCAAATCTAATTTACCCAATCTGTTCCACATAACGCGGTGTCTATTTAGCCTAAATTGGCGCATAATATCCATAATCTCGATAATAGAATTAGATGGATTAGGTCATACATGGAAACAAAACACACCTTACTACAGCTCAAAAATATCGGTTTTCAGGTTGGTCAGAAGATAATTTTGGATAATGTGCAGATTGACCTATACCCTGGCGAATTTAAATTGATCACGGGTCCCTCAGGTTGTGGGAAAAGTACATTACTAAAAATTATCTCTTCTTTACTTCCTCCTAGCTATGGAGAGATCCTCTTTGCTGGGCAAAACATCAATACTATTTTGCCAGAAAAGTATCGCCAGCAAGTCTCCTATTGTACTCAGACACCCGCGTTATTTGGGAATACCGTCTATGACAATTTATTTTTTCCATATCAAATTCGTAACCAGTCATTTGATAAAAAAAAGATTTTAGATGATTTAAGCTATTTTTCACTGCCAGACTCAATCCTAGAAAAAGGAATTAACGAACTTTCTGGTGGAGAAAAACAGCGAGTTTCGCTGATCCGAAATTTGCAATTTCTGCCGCAAATCTTACTTCTGGATGAAATTACCAGTGCTTTAGATGAACAAAATAAAATCAAAGTCAATGAGCTAATTCATCAATTAGCGGTCAAGAATAATATTGCCATACTTTGGGTCACTCATGACCAAGATGAAATCGCCCATGCTGACGATATTATTACTCTTCCCGTACATCATAGCGAAAAATAGGAATTAACCGTGCATCAACCTACTATTTCTAATGAGTCGCTCGCTTTCTCTATCATGTTAGTCTTAGTGGCAATTTTTATTAGCCACAAAGAAAAGCTTTCTCTCGAAAAAGATATTATTTGGAGTACTTTCCGAGCTATTGTTCAGCTTTTAATTGCCGGATATATCCTCACATATATATTCCATATTGATCATAAAGCACTCACTGTTTTATTAGTGTTATTTATCTGCTTTAACGCTGCATGGAATGCAAAAAAACGCAGCAAATACCTCGACAAATTATTTATCACCGCATTAATTGCCATTACCTCAGGCACATTTTTAACCTTGTTGGTATTGATTATTACTGAAGCTATCGCCTTCACTCCAATGCAAGTGATCCCAATTACTGGCATGATTGCAGGAAACGCCATGATAGCCGTTGGTCTTTGCTTCAATAACTTGGGACAACGATTTAACACTCAACAGCAACAAATTCAAGAAATGCTGAGCCTCGGAGCAACGCCGAAAATTGCTTCAGCATCCATTATTCGTGAAAGTATTCGAGCATCATTAATCCCTACTGTGGATTCAGCCAAAACGGTTGGGATTGTTAGTCTACCGGGTATGATGTCAGGGCTAATTTTTGCAGGGGTTGACCCTTTGCAGGCAGTTAAATACCAAATTATGGTAACCTTCATGCTATTAGCGACAGCCAGTCTTTCTACCATTCTTGCTGGCTATTTAACCTATGTGAAGTTTTATAATCAACGCCATCAGCTGCGATTAGATACCTTGAATAAAAACACTCAATAATATCTTCGTCAGGCTTAATATCCACTTTAAGCCTGACTTTATTTTATGCTATTTTTCCTACCGTGATTGGCATCACTTCGATCAGTTTAGGCTGACTTTCCCCTGATTCTATCAATTGGAAAACGTGCGCTAACATGGCAGGAACATCCTGTTTAACCATATCAATATCATGACCTAGCAGTGCAACAAATGGATCCCAGTCAAAACATCCCATTAGCGGTTGATGCTTCTCCGTATAACCCTCTTGTATTAACCATCTCATCACACCTTCTAATGAAATGGTTGAGTTAACGAATAATCCGCACAGTGCTATTTTTTTAGTGTTATCAATAGATTGTTGATGTGAGAAATACGCAGACAACGCTCGCTCCGCTTTTTCAGGCGCATAACCACACGTCCAAATATGGTGGGAAGGAACATCAATATTTAATGCGTTATGAGCATCAATAAATCCTCGAATTCGTTCGAGAGTATTATGTTCATCTTCTCGCCCTCCCACAAAGACTAACGACTCCGATGAGGCTACTTTTTGGTGCCTTTTTCGTAAAATATTGAGCGTCAGTTGCTTTGCACCATGATAGTTATCTGAAATAACCGAAGGTGCCAGTGTACCGGGTAAGTCTAAATTTAATGTCGGAACGCCGGATGCATGACAAATTTGCGTAATTTTATCGGGATCTGTAGCCCCTGTAGAGATTAACCAATCCACTTGATAAGACAACATGGCCTTCGCGGCTTCCAACTCTAACTGGGGGTCCCTTCGTGTACACGTAATAATAGGAAACAAACCCCGCTCACGCGCCATTTCTTCAAAATGTTCCACAATCGAACCAAAATAACGGTTATCGTATTTGGGCACCAACATCCCAATAATTTTCGATTTATTACTACGTAATAAACTCGCTTGTTTATTAACTGAATAATTTTGTTCTTCTGCTAAGCGTATAATTTTTTCAGCCAATTTCGCGCTAATACGTCTTTTTTGCCAATTTCCATTCAATACTGCGCTAACGGCACTGGCTGAAACCCCTGCCAACTCTGCAAGGTCATAGATCGTCGTTTTCTTATTTTGTCTGATCTTGCTCACAAATTCATGCCTCCATTTTTTCCTAGCTTGACACCAAAGCGTAAAAGTCGCAATACTGCTCTATCGATTGAGCTTACATCGAAATTAACCTAGAATCGAGTTGATATGGCGTTTTGCCTGCATTCTCACTCAATGAATACACACCGCCAAATTCCCTCGTAACTGACTAAAATTAAATAATTTCTAATATTCAACCTACATCTCTATTGATTAACTAACTTATCCGGAGTGAACATCATGGCTATCTCATTAGAAAACAAAGTTGCCGCAATTACAGGTGCGGCTTCTGGTATTGGACTTGAGTGCGCACGTACCCTACTTAAAGCTGGCGCAAAAGTCGTTTTAATTGACCGAGCAGAAGAACGATTAAATCAGTTAGTTGCTGAATTAGGTGACAGTGCAATCCCGCTAGTCGTTGATTTAATGAAACCTGAACAAGTAGATGGCATGTTAGATGCTATTTTAGCAAAAGCGGGTCGCTTAGATATTTTCCATGCAAACGCAGGGGCTTATATTGGCGGTCCTGTTGCTGAAGGGGATCCTGATGTTTGGGATAAAGTGTTAAACCTCAATATCAATGCTGCATTTCGTAGTGTTCGCGCTGTTCTGCCTCACTTTATTGAACAAAAATCAGGGGACGTCCTGTTTACTAGCTCAATCGCAGGTATGGTACCCGTTATCTGGGAGCCGATTTACACGGCCTCTAAATTTGCAGTTCAAGCCTTTGTTCATTCGACTCGCCGCCAAGTTTCTCAATATAGTGTTCGTGTGGGTGCCGTATTACCGGGTCCAGTCGTGACGGCGTTACTCGATGATTGGCCAAAAGAAAAAATGGAAGAAGCATTAGCCAATGGCAGCTTAATGCAACCGATTGAAGTCGCTGAAGCCGTTTTATTCATGTTAACTCGCCCAAAAAATGTCACCATCCGTGATCTGGTCATTCTTCCTAACAGCGTTGACCTCTAATTTTACCGATAACAACACACATTGTGGGAGGACACATGAACAGCCCTACGCAAAACAAAAATGACGACGTCGTCATTGGGATTGATGTCGGTACAGGAAGTGCGCGAGCAGGTATTTTTGATATGTGCGGTAACATGCTCGCTTCCGCTAAACACGATATTACCCTCTACCGTGATAGCGCTAACTTTGCGGAACAATCCAGCAACGAAATTTGGATGGCGGTTTGCTATTGTGTGAAACAAGCTATGGCGGAAGCCAAAATGGATGCGAGACGGGTCGCAGGAATTGGATTTGATGCGACCTGTTCTCTGGTTGTTTTAGATAAAAACCAGCAACCTATTTCAGTCAGCCCAAGTGAAGATCCGGAGCGCAATATTATTGTTTGGATGGATCACCGAGCGACCGAGCAAGCCGAGCGCATCAATAGTTTACAGCATCCTGTCTTAAACTATGTCGGAGGTAAGATTTCGCCAGAAATGGAAACTCCAAAAATTCTTTGGCTGAAAGAAAATCGCCCCCAAACTTATGATGACGCGTGGCAATTTTTTGATTTGGCAGATTTCCTTACCTGGAAATCAACTGGTTCTTTAGCGCGTTCCACGTGTACGGTGACGTGTAAATGGACCTATCTTGCCCATGAACAGCGCTGGGATACTGACTATTTCCGCCAAATTGGTCTCACTGAACTCGCTGATGAAAATTTTGCTCGGATCGGTCAGGATATTGTTGAACCAGGTACACCAAATGGTCATGGTTTAACCGCGCAAGCCGCTGAAGAAATGGGATTATTAATCGGAACCCCCGTTGCCGCAGGAATGATTGATGCTCATGCAGGTGGCATTGGCACCGTCGGAGTAAATGGTGATGCCACCGCTAATATGGCCTATGTTTTCGGTACATCCTCATGCACGATGACGACAACACAAGAGCCGGTTTTTATTCCCGGCGTTTGGGGCCCATATTATTCCGCAATGGTACCGGGTATGTGGCTCAATGAAGGTGGACAAAGTGCTGCTGGTGCCGCCATTGACCAACTTCTCTCACTACACCCAATGGCAGCGCAAGCCAAAGCAATGGCTAAAGAGCAAGGTAAGCCATTACCAGTAATGCTAGCGGATAAGGTGTTAGAGAAGTCCAACAGCCCATCTCAAGCCGTTGAATTAGCGGAAGGCATTCATATTGTTCCTGAATTTTTAGGCAATCGAGCCCCCTTTGCAGACCCACATGCAAAAGCAATCATTGCGGGTTTAACGATGGATAATAGTTTTGATAATTTACTCGCCTTCTATACCGCAGGTGTCTGTAGTATTGGCTATGGCTTGCGACAGATTATTGAAGCTCAAGCCCAGTCAGGCGCAAAAATCCAAAATATCGCAATTAGTGGCGGTGCGGGTCAACATCCATTAATCCGTCAGCTACTTGCCGATGCCTGTGGAGTTCCCGTGATTTCTACACAAGCGAGTGAACCTGTATTATTAGGCTCTGCAATTCTAGGCGCTGTTGCTGGAGGCGTTTGTGAGAATGTTGCACAAGCCATGGCTCAATTCGCTAATATTGACCTAACCTATCAAGCAAATAAACAATTTAAATTACATCATGAAACCCGTTTTGCTTCTTTTAAACATTTACAACAATGTGCTAGAGAGCTAAAAGGTTAATATAATAATTTTTATACACAAAAAAGGGATAAATTAATTTATCCCTTTTTATTAACTATTCCTTATTTTTATTTCTCATTTAAACTTGGATATTTATTTAAAAATAAAAATACCTATCATTAATATTAAATAGAATTTAAAATAAATTAAAAATCAATTTAATATTCAATCCATTTTCTCGTCTAAGTCAGTGGAATACACCTAAAACATGCATTTATTAAGCATAAAGCAAAGCAGAGAACAACTTTTCCAAATAAATCATATCATTAAATATGCACCCAATATTCTTAAACACGATTGAAATCCATTAGTATTTGCAGGGATTAAATTATGATTTTCAAGCTTCAATATTCTTCCTTGGAAATAAATAGCTAACATAATGATATAATAAGAAATACTTTTTTAGGTTTAATTTAAAAACCAAAAACTAAAATTATCCGACTAATTTTGATAAAAGATTTATGGTAACTTGTGTATTATTCGAAAAAACAAAAATAGGACCCATCATGACAAATACACAACTACTATTACTCGCAACCAACAACGTCAAAAACAATACTGAACTTAGCCATTCTCAAGCGTCCTATGTTTATCAATATTATTATGCGAATGTTGCCAACAAATTCCTATCAGTTAAAGATTTCATGAAGGAATTCATGAAATTAACTAAGCCGGCTCTGGAGAGTGAACAGGATCTTCAAATACTGAGTTTACGTATTTACTCAGAAATTGAGAACTATTTAGGGGCGGCACAAACTCATTTTATTCAACGTCAAAAATTATTGCAAAAGTAAGCGATAAAGCACAAAACAGACCTCCCATCGAGGTCTGTTCATCATCAAATTAACTTATTGTTCTTGCAATTCAAGTTCTGCAATAACAGGCAGATGGTCACTGACTTTCGACCACTGAAAATCCTTGCTATCTGTCGGTATCGTCATGTTTTTGACATCCCATACTTGCCCTTTATAAGTAAAAATGTGGTCAATATCAATGGCAGGGTTAACCGCTGGCCATGTTCGATAATTTACCCCTTTTTTCTCAACGGGATTCCAAAAATAGCTAATTTCTTCAATCGGTTGTTCTTTCGCAGTTGAGTTAAAATCGCCAGCAAGGATTTTAATAGAGGCGGCGATATTATCAAAACCCGTCTCTGTATCACCAATGGTCGCATCTAAAATATGGCGAACTTGTCCAATACGAATGGTTGGATCTTTTTGCCAATCTAAGTGTGTTCCCATGATAATAATGGGTGAATCAAAACCAGGCTTAGTAATTTGTGATAATAACACGACACGCTGTTCTGCTCCCCCAGAGGGTAAATTGACGACTTGGGATTTTTCAATTTTATATTTTGATAAAATACCTACCCCATATTCACCACCATCAAAATCGAGCGCCTTACCAAACGCAAAATCCATCTTGTTAGCTTTGGCTATTTCCTCGAGTTGATTCACTTTTTTACTACGAGCAGTTTTATTATCAATTTCAGTTAATACAATTACATCCGCATCAATCTTAGCAATTGCTTTGCTGAGTTCATCTAAATTAGCCACATCCGCTGCCAGCTCATTCTTACCGATATTGTAGGTAGCAACTTTGATTGTTGGTTTATTAGCGGTATAGACCTTATTAGGCGTTCCCCCATTTTGCACCATTAATACTTCAGAGCCCGTTGTTGCAGCAGTAGCACCACAGGAAACTAAAATTGCGGCAGAAATTAATGTTTTTATTGGTTTCATCGTTTATTTATCCCCAGTAAAATGGCTACATTCAAGCTAAATAGATACCTATCTCTGCACAAAATCCGAGCATTCAAGATAGATACTTCTAAAAAGTAACACAGAAGAATAAATAAACCGTGACCTCTACAGCACTCTTATTTCGAGATTAAAAATAACTTTTAGCCTTTATGTAATTTTGTGACCCAAACCACACTGCCATACAACAAATAGATTATTTTCTAGCCACTTTGTCTTGCTTCAAATTTATACGGAAAAATAATCTCATCTTGCTCATTAATAAAATTCTCTTCCGCCTCACTTAGCCATTTTAATAATTTCTTTGCCGTTTCCCGTGCCATTTTACTGTAATCAATACGTACAGAAGTCAATGATGGATGAATATGATCACAATTCTCAGACCCTTCGACACAGGCGATTGCCAACATTTTAGGCACTTTGATTAATCGTCTTTGGCATTCAAACATCACCCCCAGCGCTATCATTTCATGGCTACAGATCACCGCTTCTAATTCAGGCTGGCGAGTTAACATTTCACTAATCGCTTGTCGCCCAAAATCCATTGTGGCGATATAAGGAGTGGTAATACTCTGTTCAGCACTTAAATTATGCTTTAACAACGTATTATTCCAGCCACTCAGTTGCTGGCTCTGCATTTTGCTATCCATTTGTGCACCAATATACCCAATACGTTGGTGACCTTTTTGTAGCAAGTAGTGAGTGAGAAAACTGACTGCTTCCCCCAAGTTATTTTTTATATTTAATGAAAAACGATGGGAAGAATCCCCTGTCACACTAATAACAGGGATAGGTAAATTATTTAGCGTATTTAGTGCACTCTCAGAATTCACCACACCAAAAATGACGAATGCCGCAGGGCTACTTTGTAATAACGTGAGTAAGACTTCAGACTCTTTTTTATGTTGATAATCATGGCTACCAATCACCACTTGGTAGTTATTTTTATTCAAGACTTCTTGTAATGCTTGCAGAAAAACTGAGCTCGCATTATCCCTCAATGAAGGGATTAATACCGCAATAGTGCGACTTTGACCTGATGCCAAAATACCTGCGGCAGAGTTAGGGATATAACCCAGCTCTTCAACCGCTTCATTGATCTTTTCCCTTAGTTTATCCGAAACTAATTCCGGTGTACGTAAGGCTCGTGATACCGTCATTGAGCCGACGCCCGCATATTTAGCAACGTCTTGTAGGGTGACTCTTCCTGTATTCTTTCTTTTTCGGGTTTTCTGCATGAAATTCTTTTGATTCATCTAAACTGATTATTCAACGGCGATAACTTACCACAGGTCTGATTTGTTAATTAACAGACAAATACACTAAAAATGATTTTATTAGGGATATTTAGCCAAAATGATAGCGCTATCACGAAAATGAACAATTCAACTAGATAGCGCTACCATAGATCACTACTATTCACTCAATTACTACAATATCTAACAATAATTCTTTTTTACCAGGAGCCAAACCAATGCTAACCACATTATTAACCCCAAATGTGATTCAGGTGGTTGAGAGCGCCAATGACTGGCGTGATGCGATAAAAATTGCCTGTAATCCGTTAATTAATAATAAGTTCATCGAACCTCGCTATATTGATGCCATCATTCAATCCCATGAAAAAATCGGTCCTTACTATGTATTGGGTCCGGGTATCGCAATGCCACATGCGCGTCCTGAAGATGGAGTAAATCAATTATCCCTTGGACTAACTGTCATCAAGCAAGGGGTTGAATTTGGCTCTGAAGGTAACGATCCAATTAAGTTATTGATTGTTCTTGCGGCAACCGATAGCAATAGCCATATTGGCGCTATCGCAAAACTCGCCGAACTTTTTGATAACCAAGAAGATATTGATAGCATCATGCAATCAGAAAACGTAGATGACATTCTTAACATCATCGCTAAATATGAATAATTGAGTCATAGGTAAATATTATGAAAATCACTGTTGTTTGTGGAAATGGTTTAGGTACAAGTCTGATGATGGAAATGAGCATCAAGACAATTTTAAAAGACCTGCAAGTTGCGGCTGATGTTGACCATGTTGATTTAGGCTCAGCAAAAGGTACCGTGAGTGATATTTTTGTCGGCACTACAGATATTGCAGAACAATTAGTTGCTCAGCAAGTTGGCGGCGAAATCGTTGCTCTGGAAAACATGATTGATAAAGTTGCGATGAAAGAACGTCTGAGCGTAGCTTTACAGAAACTCGGCGCGATGTAACCGGAGGCTTCATGGAATTCTTTCGTTTTCTGATGCAAGATGTGCTTTCAGAACCCGCCGTACTGGTTGGTCTGATTGCCTTAATTGGCTTAATTGCTCAAAAAAAACCTGTCACAGAATGCATTAAAGGCACCATCAAAACCATCATGGGTTTTGTGATTTTAGGTGCAGGTGCGGGTCTGGTTGTCAGTTCTTTAGGTGATTTCTCCGCTATTTTCCAACACGCATTTGGTATTAACGGTGTTGTACCAAACAACGAAGCTATCGTCTCTATTGCACAGAAAAGCTTCGGTCGTGAAATGGCAATGATTATGTTCTTTGCGATGTTAATCAATATCTTGATTGCTCGCCTGACCCCATGGAAATTTATATTCCTAACCGGTCACCATACTTTATTCATGTCTATGATGATTGCGGTAATCTTAGCTACCGCAGGTATGGAAGGAACGATGCTCGTTGCAGTCGGCTCACTGATTGTTGGTTTCTGTATGGTATTCTTCCCTGCCATTGCACATCCATATATGAAGAAAGTGACTGGCTCCGATGATGTTGCAATCGGTCACTTCTCCACAATTTCTTATGTATTAGCTGGCTTTATTGGTAGCAAATTTGGTAATAAAGAACATTCAACTGAAGATATGAATGTACCAAAAAGCTTACTGTTCCTGCGTGATACCCCCGTTGCAATTTCATTCACGATGTTCATTATCTTTATCATTACTTGTTTATTTGCAGGCAGTGATTTTGTTCGTGAAGTCAGTGGCGGTAAAAATTGGTTCATGTTCTCGTTGATGCAATCCATCACTTTCGCCGCAGGTGTTTATATCATCCTGCAAGGTGTACGTATGGTTATCGCGGAAATTGTTCCTGCATTTAAAGGAATTTCTGACAAACTGGTGCCAAATGCCAAACCAGCATTAGACTGTCCGGTTGTCTTCCCTTATGCACCAAATGCAGTATTAGTTGGCTTTTTAAGTAGCTTTGCGGCAGGTGTGTTAGGCATGTTTGTTCTGTATGCACTAAACATGACCGTGATTATTCCTGGCGTTGTTCCTCACTTCTTTGTAGGTGCAGCTGCGGGGGTATTTGGTAATGCGACAGGTGGACGTCGTGGTGCAATCCTCGGTGCCTTTGCTCAAGGCTTACTGATTACATTCTTACCTGTATTCTTACTGCCAGTCCTTGGTGATATCGGGATTGCCAATACCACCTTTAGTGATGCTGACTTCGGCGCTATCGGAATTCTATTAGGTATTATCGTTCGATAATTCATTAACCCTCTGGGGATACCTACTCAGAGGGTTTTTTCTATTTATACGACTTCAGTAATACGGACATTCCAATGGGGCTTAATTTACTTTCCCAGCCAAGCACCATCCTTAAATAAGAAATCTTGCAATAAAACTAAATCATCCGGCGTTACGTGGATCACCCCTTCTCCTGGAATATCAATTTCAGCAATCATAAATAATGCCAGTGTCGTCAATGATGGCAAAATCACAATTAACCAATTTTTTCCTTTTGTTCCACGAATATTGTAGCCAATCAAAATATTCGAACAGACCGCAAAAAAGATTAATAAAAACCATGCCGCATTCGGAATTTGGTGCCGCCAACTCGCCATCGTTTTTTGCTGTGACACATACAGATCACCAAAAGCAGATAAAACAGATGAAACCACTGGGTTCGGTGACGCTTGGGCTTGTTTAACGCCGATTTCCCAAAGTTGCCCTTGTTTTGTTAATGAAGCCATCCTCCATTGATTATTTTCATCGCTTACCCCTGACTTAAAAAACTCGATGCGCGCTTCAAGATATTGTTGAATAAGTAATGATGCCTCCGCTCGTTCATCACCGCTGAGTAATTGCGCGCGTTGATATGCATTACCAATCGCTATAGCTTCATTTTCTTCTGTTTGTTGGCGATTATTATAGCCATTGATTGAAATGGAGAGTACGAATCCAATTAATAACCCCAGCAATGATAGAATCGCTCCCAAAATAATTTTAGCTTCATCATCAGCCAGTTCCTCATGGGCACTGCGACGTTTAAAAATATACTTCCCAATATAAGCGGAAATAATTAATAAAATAAACGTAACGATAAATAAAAGAATGGAATCAATGGGGGAGTCATTAATTAACTCAGAGAGGTTAAACATACATAGCACCAGAAAAATTTATTTTCCGATATATAGCACAATCAAATGAGCAATATCCATGAAAATTACCTTTTAACTGGGAATTTTAGTAATAAGCTTCAGACTGCATATCAAATAACGATAACCCAAGATGAAATGGTATCAATAAATGAATAACCGTAGAATTTAACTAGCTAATTTAACTTAATAAAGAGAGTCGCCATATTCATGTTTAACTCGATATGGCGATGTGCTGTATTAACGCTCTTCTTCACGTAAAGTGAGAACTTCATAACCCGCTTTAGTGACTAGAATGGTATGCTCCGATTGAGCAGATAGCTTTTTATCTCGAGTCACCACGGTCCAACCATCTTTTTTGGTTTTGATTTTCATGCCACCTTGGTTAATCATTGGCTCAATCGTGAATGTCATACCTTCCTTCAGAACAACACCTCTGCCACGAGTCCCATAGTGCAATACTTGTGGATCTTCATGCATTTTACGACCAATACCATGCCCACAATATTCACGAACAACACTATAACCATTTGATTCTGCATGGTGCTGAATTGCAGAGCCAATATCACCCAATGTCGCTCCGGGCTTCACTTGCTTAATGCCTTCCCACATTGCATTATAGGTATCTTTCACTAATTTACGGGCAAGTGGAGAAGCCTCCGGCATCACATACATTTTGCTTGAGTCCGCAATAAACCCATTTTTCTCTAACGTAATATCCACGTTAATAATGTCTTTAGGTTTTAATATTTCATCTACTTTTGGCACACCATGGCAAACTACTTCATTAATTGATGTATTTAAAACATATTGATAACCATATTGCCCTTTACTGGCTGGGCGTGCTTGGAGTTCATTCACAATGTAGCTTTCAACTTTATCGTTAATTTCCATCGTCGAAATTCCAGGAACGATAAACGCATCCAACATTTTAAAAACGCTGGCGAGTAACCGCCCTGACTCCCGCATTAACGCTATCTCTTCAACATTTTTAATCGTAATATTATCCATTAAAATTTCCTTATACCGCTGTTCTTGCGTTTAGCATGTCGATCAATAACATGCTAAAAATCTCTCTTAACATAAATTGATTATGCTCATAATTTGTTATGATCATAACGTATCAACTCATCCCATTAAAGCAACTCCATAGAGAAAGGCACAAATCAGCATAAAATACGATTTGCTCACCTTAAGGGATTATCTTAGTTACAGTCTAAATAATTGCTGCTAGATTACTTATAAGGATATGCATTATTAATAATTTATTGATATCAACTTGAGAATACGAATGAAAAAATACTTACTCGGCATTAGTCTCGGTGCAAATATTATTTTGCTTGTTGCCTTAGTGACAGTTACCTTTATGCTATTTAATTTAAAAGCCAAAGTTGATACTGCCATTCAGCAAGTCAAGGACGGGGAATATATTGAATTAGCCAAAGAAAATATGTTACCTGATTCTTTAAAAAATCTTTCCCAAATTGATGTCACAGAGAAACCTTGTGATTATTTTTATCAAAACGTGGATGTATTTATCGAGTATTTAAAAGATAATCCGGACATTGCAGGTGCAGATATTTATGCCAATCAAATCACGGCATTGAAACGTAAGATTGAAAAAGCCCCCTCCGTCTTTCAAGATAAAGCGTGCGAGAAAGGTATTTCAGGTCTTAATTTTATGATTGAAACTATCTCGCCAAGTGAATAATCCTATAAGCCACTCTCGACCAAATAATCAGAAAGTGGCATACGGCTGATTATCTCAATGACATTTCGATAATGTCAGTTTGGTCAAGCCACTCATAATTTCCCATAATAGGGCGACTATCTAACCAACGAGATAGCATGTCCAGCATCAACATCACACTGACTTGTTGTTTCTCTAATTCTGAATGATGGCGAGGCAAATATTTCACGCGCTGCGCATAACTCCCCGTTGGCGTTGATAACGCTAATGACAAATCGCCATTATGGTATTCACCAATAACTAAACCGATTTCACTGTCGCTCTGTGTTGTATTATTTTTTGCAGTTTGGATTAAATTGGCTAAATTCAGATCACCCTCTACAGGCATGGCGATATTGCCGTCCATAATCGGTGCTCCAGCTGCATTCAATGTCCAGTAAAGCAGTCCTGCACTAAACTGCTCGTGAGTGACGACCGACAAGTGTTTCTGTTTCAGTTTTTTCCCCACAACAGCCCCAAGTCCCTCCGTACCTTCAAAGACTTTATTATCGCCGACGCCGGCTTTAATCACTTGCCAGACTTTTTCCATTTCATCACGTTGACTGGCAGGACCTGTCAATTTCAGCTCAATGATTGGCATTGATGAACGGTATCCGAGTACACACTCTTTCGGCAATTTTAGCGCATCAAATTGCCTTGCAAGGCTACTTTCACTGCGACCAAAGCTGGTTAATCGTAGACAGAGCGGAGGCTCCGGCAATATGAACTTTTGACGTAATCGCGGAATAATTTGCTCGTTGACCATCACTTTAAACTCGGAAGGAACACCCGGTGTGAAAAATAACCAGCAATCATTCAGATACAGTGAAAAGCCACAGGCAGTGCCGACTGGATTATCAATAAGTTCCGCATTTGCAGGCAACATTGCTTGCTTACGGTTAGTTACCGGCATTTCGCGACCTCGAGCGGTAAAATAGCGCTCCATCTCAGCAATCCATTCTGGGTGCTCTATCAATGAAACACCCGCTGCTTTTGCTGCAGCTAGGGCGCTAAGATCATCACTGGTCGGCCCTAAACCACCGTTCACAATAATCACATCCGCATGCAGACTGCGTTCAAGAAATGTTGTCACCAAGCTATCAAGGGAATCACCGACGGTAGTGCGACTATGGAGCGGTATACCTTGCTGAAAAAAACAATCTGCTAGCCAAGCTGCATTAGTATCAATAATTTGTCCATGCAGAACTTCATCGCCGGTACTTAACATCTCTACAATCAACATCCCAGAAACTCCCTTTTTAAGACTTTCTATAAAAAGCCAATTTGAACATTATGATCCTAGATAACAAAAAATAAAACCCCGAGCACCGGTTTACCAGTGCTCGGGGTTTTCAGGCAAATAGATAATTATCTATTAAACTAATTCTTTCACTTCAAAATTAGCTTCGCCGCTTAAATCTGCTTCGTAATCAACGCCATCTAAGCCAAAGCCGAACAAGCGTAAGAATTCCGCTTTATAGCCTTGATAGTCCGTTAATTCATTGATGTTGTTATCGTTCAGCTGCTTCCAGATTTGACGACACGTTTCTTGCACGTCATCACGCAGTTCCCAGTCATCTAAACGCAGACGGTTTTTCTCGTCGGTATCCGGCGCTTCGCCACTAAATAATTTAGTTGCAAACAGACGCTGAATTTGCTCGATACACCCTTCGTGAATACCCTTCTCTTTCATGATTTTGAACACAATAGAGATATACAACGGCATCACTGGAATTGCAGAGGATGCTTGGGTGACCACTGATTTAAGGACTGCAACGTGTGCTGAGCCGCCTTTCTGTGCCATTTTTTCGTTGATAGCATGAGCTGCACGATCTAAGTCTTCTTTTGCTTTACCTAAAGTACCGTGCCAGTAAATCGGCCACGTTAAATCAGTACCAATATAGGAGTAAGCAACGGATTGTGCATTATCAGCCAGAACACCCGCATCCGCTAACGCGTTCATCCACAATTCCCAATCTTGTCCACCCATGACTTTCACGGTGTCTTCGATTTCTTGCTCATTGGCAGGCTCAACAACTGCTTCGATCAGCACGTCTTTGTTGGTATCCAGCGCAACAGATTTGTACGGTTCGCCAATTGGTTTTAATGCTGAACGGACAATTTCTCCGGTTTCAGGCATTTTACGCACTGGAGAAGCCAGTGAATAAACCACTAAATCCACTTGACCTAAATCTTGTTTAATCAAGTCGATAACGGTTTGACGGCATTCATTAGAAAATGCATCACCGTTGATGCTTTTTGCATACAGACCCGCTTCCTTTGCTGCTTTGTCAAAACCAGCAGCATTGTACCAACCTGCGGAACCTGTTTTGCTCTCACTGCCCGGCTTTTCAAAAAATACGCCGATGGTCGCTGCACCGCTGCCAAAAGCCGCATTGATGCGTGAAGCAAGACCGTAACCAGTGGATGCACCAATTACCAGAACCTTTTTCGGTCCATTTTTCAGTTCACCACGAGATTTCACATAGGCAATTTGCTCACGAACATGGGCTTCGCAGCCTGCTGGATGAGCTGTAGTGCAGATAAAACCACGAATTTTAGGTTTGATAATCATAGTAATTTTTCTTGGTAGCTAACAATCGAACACTAATATACCTGATATTCATCTTATACTTAAGATGTATAGGCAAGAAACATAGTGAACAGACCAGTTTATTTAGGATCTTGGCTCTTTTCCTGCTGTTCTACTTGAGAAAAAGCGAGTATTTTCAACCAATCTGCAAGTAATGGCGTGGTTTTTACCGCATCGAGCATCGCACGTTCATGTTTTGTTAAGCGAACAACCACAATTTCAGTTTTCATATTCGACATCACCCTCTCCTTTTTCAAAACGCTGATATTGGCACAGTTCAAGGTGGGATAGGTCTGACTTACTTATTTTTACTTAGTCTTTCGGTAAATTGAGAAAAATGGGAGAAAAATGACAAAAATCTTATTGAGATATATACCATTGAAAATATGGAATTATTTTATCTTTAGATGCAAAAAAGCCACCTATAAGGTGGCTTTTTATTTTTCTAACTTGCCGATTATTATCCGCTAAGTTTTATATGGTGCCCAGGGCGGGACTTGAACCCGCACAGCCTAAAGGCCGAGGGATTTTAAATCCCTTGTGTCTACCGATTTCACCACCTGGGCTAAATTTTTAGTACTGCTTTACTACTTTCTAATCAGAAAGACTCGCTAACTGACCAGTTTGAATCTTAAAGTAAAATGGACCGATTGGTCCATTTACTGAATATGGTGCCCAGGGCGGGACTTGAACCCGCACAGCCTAAAGGCCGAGGGATTTTAAATCCCTTGTGTCTACCGATTTCACCACCTGGGCTAGAATTTGGAGGCGCGTCCCGGAGTCGAACCGAGCTACACGGATTTGCAATCCGGTGCATAACCGCTTTGCTAACGCGCCTTACACCCTAATCTCTTTCAAGATTTGGAGCGGGAAACGAGACTCGAACTCGCGACCCCGACCTTGGCAAGGTCGTGCTCTACCAACTGAGCTATTCCCGCTTAAGCTTCACTTTTCAGTTTCTGCTTTCAAACTGGCTGATTTACTTATTTATTTTCGTAAACCACGTTGCCGTTCGATGCGTTGCATTCTACTGATTTCACCTATCGAGTCAATACAATTATTGAAATAATTGGATCGTTCGCTGTTTTTTCAATCATTTCGATCACGCTTCGCTCAAATCGCCCCACGCAGCCTTTAAATATTGGAACATTGACCAAAAAGTCAGGATTGCAGCCACATATAAAAGTGCAATAGACAGATGTTCGATCAGCGGATTTGGACGCCATAATAAGCCGACTAATGACATCATTTGCGCCGTGGTTTTGAATTTACCAATCCAAGAAACTGCCACGCTGCTACGCTTACCAATTTCCGCCATCCATTCTCTCAATGACGAGATAATGATTTCACGGGCGATCATCGTTGCAGCAGGTAAAGTCACATACCAAACATCATAGCTTTCAGTGACTAAGACTAACGCCGTTGCAACCATAACTTTGTCTGCAACGGGATCCAGGAAGGCGCCAAATTTTGTGGTTTGCTTCCATAAACGCGCTAAGAATCCGTCAAACCAATCCGTCACAGCGGCGATCACGAAAATCAGCGCACAAGCAAATGGTCCCCAACTGACAGGAAGATAAAATGCTAATACAAAAAACGGTATCAGGATGACACGGAACAGGGTCAACCACGTTGGTATATTTAATTTCATCGCGCTCACTAACTCTTTGTCCAAGACCGATACCTTAGTATGTTGCCCTAAGATACCTACTGTTTCAATGCATTATAAATCTTTTCTGCCAGCGCGTATGAGATCGAGGGCACTTTTGCGATCTCTTCTACGCTCGCATTTCGCAAGGGTTGTAATCCCCCCATATACTTTAATAGCATTTGACGGCGCTTCGGTCCCACGCCTTCAATCGATTCCAGTGCACTCGTATTTTTAACTTTAGCTCGGCGTTGACGATGTCCTGTAATGGCATGATTATGGGATTCATCACGAATATGTTGGATCACATGCAGTGCTGGCGAGTCCGGAGGGAGCGCAAAGCCTTCACCTTCCGGTTTTAAAAACAGTGTTTCCAAGCCAGCTTTACGATCACTGCCTTTTGCAACACCAATTAATAAAGGATGGTTTTTATCCCAATCCACTTCAAGGGAATCAAACACATCTTTTGCCTGCCCTAACTGCCCTTTACCACCATCAATAAAGATAATATCGGGAACTTTGCTTTCATCCAGATGCTTGCCATAACGACGTGTAAGCACTTGGTGCATTGCTGCATAATCATCCCCTGGTGTGATCCCCGTAATATTGTATCGACGATACTCCGATTTCACAGGACCCGTTTTATCGAATACGACGCAAGACGCTACCGTTTGCTCTCCCATGGTGTGGGAAATATCGAAACATTCCATACGGGAGATATTGTCAATATTCACCACTTTTGAAAGTGCAGCCATACGCTGTTGAATCGTGGATTGCTGAGCCAACTTTGTCGATAACGCGATAGATGCATTTGTTCGCGCTAGCTTTAAATAGCGAGCACGAGTGCCGCGCGGTTGGCTTTGAATTTGGATTTTACGCCCCGCAATATCGGACAGTGACTCTGCCAGAAGTTCTTTCTCCGTTAGTGGGAAATCAAGCAAAATTTCCCCTGGCAATGTACGGTTCTCACTACCTTGTAAATAGAATTGCCCCAAGAAGGTTTGCACCACTTCTTCTAATAAAGTGCCCGCCGGAATTTTTGGATAATAGCTTCGGCTTCCCAGCACTTTTCCTTGGCGAATAAACAAGACATGAACACACGCTAAACCAGAGTCGAATGCGACACCTATCACATCAAGGTCATCATCGCCCCCAGACACATACTGCTCTTCAGTCACCGCGCGCACAGCTTGAATTTGATCTCGAAAACGAGCTGCATCTTCAAATCGTAGCTCTTGGCTGGCTTTTTCCATCCGTTCAACTAATCCTGTTAACACCTGCTTGTCCTTCCCTGTTAAAAAAAGACGCACATAGTTAACTTGCTGCTCATATTCTTCATCCGTGACCAACCCTTTCACGCACGGTCCTAAGCAGCGACCAATTTGATACTGTAAACAGGGTCTTGATCGATTTCGATAAACGCTATCTTCACATTGACGAATAGGAAATAGTTTTTGCATTAACGCTAAGGTTTCGCGTACTGCATAAGAGCTTGGAAACGGACCGAAATACTCACCTTTAGCGTGCTTAGCACCGCGATGGCTCGAGATTCTTGGGTGAGTTTCGCTACTCAAGAAAATATAAGGATAGGATTTATCATCTCTTAACAAAACGTTATAACGAGGCTGATAAAGCTTAATATAGTTATGCTCCAACAATAACGCTTCGGTTTCAGTATGGGTAACCGTCACATCAATCGAGGCGATATTCTTGACCAACTGTTCTGTTTTGCGGCTTCCGACATTTTCACGAAAGTAGCTTGATAATCTTTTTTTAAGATCTTTCGCTTTTCCTACATAAATCACGGTTCCCCCAGCGTCATACATACGATAGACACCGGGTTGATTCGTGACGGTTTTTAAGAAAACTTTTGGATCAAACTGTTGTTCCACCCTGATAAATCCTGTTTTGCGGTGATTAAACCATAACTAATTGCTATATGTGTTAATTCTACATCACTACTGATATTAAGTTTACCAAACATTCGATATCGATAGGTATTTACCGTTTTCGGACTTAAAGATAATGTATCCGCAATTTGTTTGACGGGTGTACCTCGAGTGATCATCAACATAATTTCTAACTCTCTTGCAGAAAGTAATTCATAGATATCCAATTGTTCACGCTGGTTTAACCGCTGCAAAGCAAGGTGTTGAGCGATATCTGGGGAAATGATTTTCTGCCGTGCATTTACAACCTGTATGGCTTCAATAAGCTCTTCTTCAGCAATGCTCGTACTTAAAATCCCAAAGATCCCAATGTCCAGCGCTTTCACAATAAAAGTATCATTATGACGGACATTATAGATAATCAGCCCTACATCAGGTTGAGTACGACGTATCGTTGTGAAGGCTTTTAGTGAGTCAAAATGGCAATGCTCTCGATTAACTAAAATGATATTGGCTCTATTCTGTCGGTTCCATGTGATCACAGGATCTATAGAAGGAAAAGCAGCGACAACTTTATAACGCGTATTTCGGGTTAAAATCGCCTCAATACCTCGAATGGAAATATTGCTATCATCAATAATTATTATATTAATCAAGTACCTCTCCTAATAATGGCAAGCATAATGAGAGGATAATAAAGGAAAAAAACAACTAGTCATATCTTCTTTTTTAAAGATTAAATTAAAACTATTAGATTGACTATTATTCAATGGTTGATATTTAATTCTTAAATAAATCACTATCAAAAAAATAGCCGCTGAATAATTAGCGACTATTTCTTCTAGCACTTTTACTTTTAAATAAAGGCGCTACCTCATTTTTGCCCAACTAAACGGCAAATGGTTTCAGAAACGAGATAACTTTTCTCAAATGACGTGATGGGTAAGAACTCAAAACGCGAATGGAAATTATGTGCACCTGTAAAGTAATTTGGTGTCACAATTCCACGAGCCGATAGTGCTGAACCATCAGTGCCCCCACGCATCGGAATGATGTTAGGCTCAATATTATGAATTTTTAACGCTTCAAGAATAATATCTACCGCAGTACGATCTTCACCAATTGAGTCACTGATATTGCTATACACGTCATCAATTTTGAATTCCACTTTTGCTCGAGGATGGCGCGCTCTAATCAGTTCAATGCTTTCAGCAATAAAACGTTTACGCGATTCAAAACTTGGGCGGTCAAAATCGCGGATAGCCATTTTGATCTTCGCTTCATTTGGATTGGCTGCTAAATCAGTAACATAGAAGTATCCTTCACGATGCTCAGTATGTTCTGGCGTATCAAAACGGTCAAAACAACCAATAAAATCATGAGCAACGCGAATTGGGTTTAACAAGACGTTTTTCGCTGACATTGGATGAGCAGTGATCCCTTTGATTTCCACTTCAATGGAAGCCGCATTAAAGGTTTCGAAAACAACTTCACCAAGAGCACAACAATCGATGGTATAGGCGAAATCCACTTTGAAGCGAGAAAGATCCATGATTTTTGAACCGCGAAGGCCAATTTCTTCATCTGGCACAAACGCAACATAAATATCACCACAGTCAAAATCTGTATTTTGCAGTTTATCCATCAGCTCCATGACAACAGTAATCGCCGCTTTATCATCTGCGCCGAGTACACTTGTTCCGTCACTGAAAATGATTTCATCCCCCACATAAGCTGTGGCTTCAGGATGTTCAGATGTTTTAAACCAGATATCTTCTTGCACATTCAAGCATAAATCCGCACCTTTATACGCCAAGGTTTGCGGTTTGATCACGGGGGATAAACCAACATCGACAGTATCTAAATGAGCGACAAAACCAATTTTAGGTGCATTAGGTTTATTGCCAGGACGCATCGCATAGAGGATGGCATGTTCATCAACATACACATCTTTTAAACCATAGCTTTCTAACTCTTTCGCCAGAAGATTCGCCAATTCACGCTGCCCTTCGGTACTCGGCACCACAGAACTCGCAGCATCACTTTGACTTTCAATCGCGACATAACGATAAAAACGCTCTTCTAACTTTTTACCTAATTCTTTCATTTTACATACCTTTTACTTATTGCGCAGGCTGCCATGTATAACCACTATCAAAACCAATTGGAATATCAAATGCCCAGAACAGGTATAACGTTGCTGTTAAGGTGATTAATAAACCGATGGTGAATGGGATCATCATTGAACATAACGTTCCGATTCCTGCATTTTTATAATATTTCTGGCAATACATTAAAATCAGAGGATAGAACGGAAACATTGGTGTACTCACGTTCATCGCAGAGTCACTCACACGGAATGCAGCTTGGGTTAATTCTGGCGAAATTCCGACTGCCATTAACATTGGAACCAATACCGGTGCCATAATAGCCCATTTAGACGTCGCCGAGGTGATCATAATATTTAGCACCGCGGTTAATAAAATAACGCCAAATACCGTCAATCCTGATGGCATATCTAAAGTCCGCAGTAATTCCGCCCCCGATAATGCCAATAATGTGCCTAAATTCGAGTGCTGGAATGAGTACAAGAATTGTGCGGCAAAGAACGCAAATACAATAAATGGAATCAATGACTTGGTAATGTTTTCCATCGCCTTAACGACATCCTTAGTCGAGGTGAAGGATCTCGTCATATAGCCATACACAATCCCCGGTAGTGCAAAAAAGATAAACAGCAGTGGCACCACAATCTGCATAATCGGGGCTTTTGGACTGGTTAAGCTGCCATCTGGACCACGCAATGGTGAATTTTCAGGCCATAATAGCGCAAATAAACCTAGCGCTAATGCGATGACGACTAACCCAGCAACGCGAAATGCACGGTGCTCTTGCGGTGTGATTTTACTCAAATCTTGTTCCGCATCCGTATCCACATCCGACTTTGTGATAGGCGCATTTTTATTTAGCCATGGCTCGACAATTTTCTCAGTAATAAACCAACAAGTGAAAATGACACCAAACGTGCCGCCTAGGCTAAAGAAATAGTTACACAATACGTTCACGCTGTAGCCTGGGGCTAGCATTTGTGCGGCATCTTGCGTAAAGCTTTGCATAATCGGGTCAATAATCGATGGCGTATAACTTGCCGTAAACCCGCCCGCTAAGCCCGCAAATGCTGCTGCGATACCCGCTAAAGGATGACGACCGCTGGCATAGAACATCATTGCAGCAACCGGCATTAAGATCACATAGGCTGAGTCAGAAGCTACGTGCGAAACGATCCCAACGAAAACAACAGTTGGCGTCAGCATTTTAGGCGATATTAAAGAAAGCATTTTTTTCAGTGCAGTGTTAATAAAACCACTACTTTCTGCAATCCCAATACCTAATGTGGCAACGATTGTTATTCCAAGAGGAGGGAAATTAATAAAATTTTTAACCGCTGATGTCACAAATAATATGATTTCTTCATACTGAAACATATTAATTACGGAAATTTTTTCTTTAGAAATAGGATGGTGATAACTGAAATCGACAAACGAGAGCAGATAAGATAAAAACCAACATATTACTAGGGCGTAAACAAATAGCATTGTCACATCTGGCATTACGTTACCAATGCGCTCAACACGATTTAAAAAACCCTTTTTCTTAGGTAGTGTTTTAGTTGTCATAGTTGCAAGTTACTTATGTTATTAGAATAGAAGCTTTATCACAGTAAATAACCCATTTAGAAAAGTAAAACACTTTCTTATTTTATTTTGGCAGAATGAAAAGCAACCAATCGCTCTAGTTAATTATGCTTATATTATTAGTTTTACTCTTAATCCAATTATCTGAAATTTTATTTTAGCTTATGCTTACTCTCGTTTTATATTACTTAAGTCATTTTTTTATTTAATTAACTTCACGCCAAAGGAAATGATTATTATTTCCCTTAGCGTGATTGATAAATTAATTTTAAGAATATTATTCTCGTTTCAGTTTTTCTGTATTAGCAATATAAAGTGCTATCACTAAAACCAAAATGGCGCCAGCATGCAGCAGAGTTGTCATCGGATCACTGTGGTCCACAATGATGAGGCGGATAATTGCAGTGATCCCAATATAGATAAAATAGCGTAGCGGGAAGTGATAACCAGACATAAAATACTTTATAATCAAAGCAATGAACTCAAAATAAAGAAAGTAAATCACGATACCTTCTAAAAGCTCATAGGCTTTAGCTTCTTGGCTTCCCCCAAACATTAAAGATGCCATTGTGAATGTTTCTTTAGCTAAAAAGAAAACCAACACAGCAGCCAGCACAATTAATCCCACATTAAGAACCCATTGTAATACCCATGCGATATTACTGGCATGACGCATTCCTTTCATACTATCCATTACATATTCCTCAAATTACTCTTTCTACGCTTTAAAAAGTTAAGTTATTTTTTATTTAACTTTTTAAGAGCATAAAATGTTAACGTTCGCTATATCAACTCAAATGGAATAGGCTAATTATAATTGAAATTTTTTATGCTGACATTACAAATGAATGTTTAAATCACCTTAAGATAAATAGCAGGTAATAATACCTGCCATTTGGCTAATCTTTTGGATTATTACTGTAGAGATTTAATATATCTTGTTCTGTTAACATTGGCGTCTTTTCAGCAAAATTATAATAATTTGGCTTACAATCTATATAAATTTGCGTGCCCATTTTGGCATTTTGGCTTTCTGCAAACAGTGCCGCTGAGATGTAATACGTTGACGGTGAATGTAAATGATAAAAAAGATGCGTACCGCACTGCTTACAAAATGCGCGCTCAGCCCATTCCGATGAAGCAAAACGCGTAATTAACGCATTTCCTTCAATTTTTGGCTCACCTTCATAACCGATGGTCATTCCCGGTCCACCATTCCATTTTTGGCACATGCCGCAATGACAAACATGGACGGTATCAATAGGGTGATAGATAGTCAGTTTCACAGAACCGCATAAGCATTGACCTTGAGGCATTGTTCTATCCTTTGTCGACGATGTTGAATTCAAAAATAACGCTAGATGACTGATAAAGTGCCATCTTCATCCCCGATGAGCTTGCTAGCAATCCGAGTTACTTAAAGCTCATCTGAATTACGCTTATTTGATGACCCCACTTCTTTCAATAAGTACCAACAAAAATAAAGTAACGCCAGAATTCCAACAACAAGTAATACCCATAACGTGATAGTCATCCAATTTACCCCTTCTTCTACGGGGTTATCTTGCACTTTTTTCTCCACACCACCGAGCTCTAATACCTTACCTGTCGTTGTTATTTCAGGGAAATTTTCCATCACCGCTTCGACACTTTCATGTTTACCAATAAGTTGTGTGTAGTTAACATTATCCGGTGTTGCTTGTTTATTTCCCCACACCAGTAGGTAAGGCGAAGCACCTTGTATATTCACAACGAGGTTAACGGCATCACGTAAGCCATATATTGTCGGCGGCAGCTCATCCCAACTTCCTTTTAATGCAGTAATTCTCAGTCCTTTAATTTGCATATTATGGATAATGAGATTCGGGTTACTCGCGTTGTCTCCCTCATTAATTTGATTAAAAACCATCACATCCGCTAACGGTTTCCATTCTTCATCACTGTTTGCGATGTATTCAATTTTTAGTGGCACAACTCGATTTGATTGTTGCAACTTAATACTAATTTCGTTCAACGGCTGAGGTGCTGGCAAACGGTAAATCACTTGCTCTCGCGTAATACCATCATTTGTTACTTCAAATAAGAAAGATTCCTGACGGTGGAAGGAATTCATCACATACTGAATTCCCGTGACCGATTGTAAAAGTGGGATTTCATTTTCTGGTGTACTCACTGTCACTAACATAAGATAGGGTGCAACAGGTCCCGTACTTTCCTCTCTCAATAATTCAATGGTATTGCTTGCCACAACCCCAGAGTCTAGCTTCAAGCTCATTACAGGTTGATTAGCGGCAATGTTCACCCAATTTTTTTTATCGGTGCTGAAATAGACGAACACTTTTGCTTGCCAATCTCGGTTACTTTGATCCCAACCTAAATTTAAATTCGACAAAACACCGGCTTCTTTAAGTTGATCACGCGTCAACAAATACGCTTGATAAGTGGTTTTTTCTTTTCTTTGCAGATTGGGTAATTCAATACGATTCGTTTTGCCAGGTTCGGTTTCCACCAATAAATATTGGCTATCAAATTGAGTGTTATCGCTAGAATTCACATTATCTGGACGCGTCACTAAACGTTGAAAATTAAAGTTCACATTCGTCGTCGCAATTGATTTATTAGTATCAAAAAACAACGCTGTCGGGATTTCATTTCCCGTCCCATTGAAGACACGAACATCTTGCAGAGTATCAGGGTAGGCAGACCCCATATAAGCCTCTGAAGGTAACTCTAACCAATAAAACGGACTGTTCCTGTCTGGAGTAGAAAGCTCTTTTCCTTGATAGAAGTCATAAGGGTTTACCTCTTCCAAGTTATCGGCTTTTGAGTCGTTGGCATAACTCCCAGATGAAAATAAGCATATCGAGGAAAAAAGTGTTAACCACCCACCTAATGTTGTTGCGTATTTCACTGCTACTTTCATACAGTTCATAACTATTTTTCCTGTATCTCAATGTCCATTTTATGCTTTGGTGGTAATGGAGAAAAATACCCTACAACCAAGATCAACACCGCGACGGCAATAAAAGAGACCGCACGGGAAATACCATCCTGCCCATACACGTCAATAAGAAAAAGTTTTGCTATGACGCACACAAAAATGGCAGCGCCGCCAAACCACCATACACGGCTTTTCTTCACAGCGGCAATCACCATACAAACGAGTGCCGCAATCCCCCAACTAATGGAAAGCACGGTTTGAACTAAACGCGAGTCAAATAAAATATGTCGGTTCCACGTAATATTGGCAAAATCCGCTGTTGCACGAAGAATGATACCGTTATACCAAAGAAGCGTTAGCCCGATGATCACCACCATGAGTCCGTTCACCACCCCCGTTTCAAGTGGTGTTACTTTTCTTAGCTTCTCCATAAAGCCTTTACGCATCAGCAACAGCGCAGCAATGCTAAATAGACCCGCTTCATCAAGCGGGTTGACTAATGGGACATAGCTCCAGAAGGTCAGTTTCCCATCCTCCAGGTTAGACCAAGAAGACAGTACCACCAGCACCGCCATAAGCGGCAATATGCTATACCAGTACAGCAGCCCTTTTCGTCGCATCGGTACAAATTTGTTATGTTGCAACCAATAGAGAACTAAGACCAATAAGGTCATCGACATGATGTAAATAAAGTAACCCAGCTCATGCATTCCCCATGGAAGATTCACCACAAACCAGTGAACTTGGGTTGCAACAAATCCAATAATTAACCATAAATTGGCAACGTGCATTCCGCGCCGAATATAGAGATTCTGAGTACGATAAGCATGCATCACAAATAGCACTGAGCTTCCAAGAATGACCGGCCAGATGAGTGAGCCTTCACCGCGCCCCATAGGATTATTTGCATCAATAAAATCTAATGCTAAATAGTAATATGCCACTGCCCATAGTAAGAACTGACATAGAACTAATGGGATCCAATTAATTTTTTGACCACCAAGACGCCAGCACCATGCTGAAATCAACACCAATGCCAAAATGATTAGACTTTCAACTTCGCTATTCCATGACAGCATACTGGTAAATTCAGGCACCCAAGCAAACCAGACTAATAAACCGAGGAATAAAAATAGGTAACTGAGAACAGTGAAATAACGTGTTTCTTTATGACGCACATGAAATAACCCGCCTGCAAAAAAGCAAACCGCGATTAAGCTTGGCATCATATAAATGACATTGTCACTCCAATAATAGTATGGGTAATCGCTTAATATCATTAATGCACTAATTGCAATAAGTAAGCAGGAAGTCATCGCCAATTTTTTGTGCCCTTGATTGAGCGCAAACCACAACATGGCAAAGCCTTGTAATGACCAGACAATCGTTGTCCATTCAAATGACAGAGCAAGGGGTACTGCTAACGTAACAAAGCTAGCACCAATAATAATATTGCCCAATGCCATATTTTTACCCACGGAACTAAAACGTTTATGGAGCCTGATACTTGCTATGAGATACAACAAACCGATGAGTAAAGAAATAAAGGCTGGCAATAATCCTATTCCACCCGAAATAGCAAATTGCAGCGAAATACTCATCAATGGCGGGAAGAATAATAAAGTATTATCGACGACTAGCTGTTTACTATGCTCAAAACGTAAAGCAAATAATTGAGTTAATACATTGAATACAATCAGGTTGGCAATGATAAATAGTTGGCAGGAGAGATAATTATCATAATTGTAATGTTCCATTCCCCATAATACTGCTACCCCATAAGTCATGAACATTCCGACTAGGTTTAATGGGCGCCATGCTTGCCAAAAGCTAATCACCAAAATACCTATCGATAGCATGAGGTAATAGGAGAATAGAACAATATGACTCCCGCCCCCAGAAGACAGTAATATTGGTGCTAAATATCCCCCTAGAGATGCCAAGACTGCCAAGCTAATAGTGCGTTGTAACAACGCTAAAGCAATACTTGCCGAACAGATAATGAGCATTGCCACAAATGCAAATCCATAAGGGATCATGGCATACAGCTTAAAGCCAGCAAAAACGGTTATGTATAAACACCCAATTGCTCCACCCTGTAAGATCAAGCCAAATAATGCTTTTTTCTTGCGTAGCCACCAACCAACACAGAGTAAAACTAAGCAGCCAGCGGCACTAAACACTAATCTTAATTCTGGAGATATAATCTCATTTTGCACGCTGTAATTGAGTAAATAAGCAACACCTAGAAATAATAATAAAATTCCGATTTTAGCAAGAGGATTCCCTGTCACTAGCCACGAAAAGAAATGTGCAAAGATTGATCTACTCTCTAATTCATTCTGTTCAGATGAAGCTTGGCTTGGTCTAGTTTTATCAAAACGATTTGGATTTATCGAGACTGGATGAACTGTATCAGGCTGTTTATGACTGGAAACTGACATCGGTTGAAAGAGAGGTTGAGCATCTTGAACTGGGGTTTCGGAAACATCGTTTTTATTATCTTCTGGCTCAAAATGTTCCAATTGAGAGGCATTACATTGCACTTCTACTGAAGTTAATGCGTCGTTGTCATCCATCGTATTTAACGCACTAACAGCTCCCCCTACATTGCCATGAGCTATTTTAGCTTCGAGTGAAGTGATCTTCTGGTTTAACTGGTGAATTTGGTATTGCATACGACCAGTACGATTAATCGCGATGATAGCGAGCACAGGGGCCACTATCACTAATGCAATTAAAACTAGTCCTAAGAGTATCCATGTATCCACAAATAGGTTTCCTTCTTTAATCCAATGCCAGCAACCCAAGATTAGTCAACCGGATCTTAGGGGATAACACGTTGCTCATATCTGAAACAAACTGTGTTTTCGTAAAATTTGTGGTAAAAAAACCAGCTAGTTAAACCGCTCTAGCTCATGATAAAAAACTCGACACACCATAACGCCTTATACACAATAAGTGCATTATAGAGTTTACATTATTCAATAATCGTCCTAGTTTAAAGATGAATATCTAAATTGCCAACCGTGGGTAACAAACTGTTACAAAATAACTCCTTTTAAGAGTATTCGCAGGTTAATCTATTCCGTCATTTTATTATTTTCTCATCATAAAATGATAGTACATTTTTAATGTTTTTTCCCCAGACAAACAAGCCATTAAATAATTATTTTCCCATAAGGCAAAATAACCCTTATTTTTATTAATAATTAATCAAATCCAATAATCTATTTTCGACTCATTATATTTATTATAAAAAATATGCAGATAATAGGTGTATTTTCGTATGATTATGTTATTAATTTATAGACAATTTACCAGGAAGTTATTTAACAAATAACGATTGTCTTTTATCGAGTATATTTAAATTCGCGCCTTGTTCTATATAACGCAAAGGAATAACTATGTTATTACATATAATACTTGAAGCCCTAAGTCCCATCATACTCGGTCTCGCCGTAGGGTGGTTATCGGGTAAATATGGTTTCGTGAAACGGGAATATTCGCAAGCGTTTGCGGACTTTGTTGTCAAAATCGCCTTACCTTTTGCGCTTTTCCTTGCTGCCGTCCAAGCCCCGCCATCTGTGCTACTAAACATTGATTATCTATTAGCGCTGGCAGTGGGATTAATTGCATCTTACGTAATTGGTTTTGTCGTCGGTAAACTCTTTTTCCGTCACAACAAAACTGACGCTGCGATGCAAGCCTTATCGGTATCATTCCCGGATATGGCGTACTGTGGACCACCGGTTTTACTGGCTACTGTTGGTTCATCCGGTTTAATTGCCATGGTACTTGGTAACTTAATTTATACCGTTATTATTATTCCATTTACCTTATTGATGATCAGTGGATCCGCAAAAGGTAATGGTGTCCTGAAATCTGTCGGTAAAGCCGTCATTCAGCCATTAGTTTTCTTACCTGTTTTAGGGGCTATTCTGGCTATTTGTGGCGTGAAATTACCTGAAATTCTGCAAAACTCTGTGAATGAACTCGGTAAAACTGCTGGTGGTGTTGCCCTCTTCTTCCTTGGTTTACTGCTTTCAGGTATTAAGCTGACAATCAGTAAAGAAATAATCTTTAACGTATTTGTCAAAAACTTTGTGCAAGCCGCGTTAATTCTTGGTACCGGTCTCGCATTAGGTTTACAAAGTGATTTATTAAAAGCTGCATTTATTATCGGTGTATTACCGACGGCAACCGCTGTTCCAGCACTTGCTATCAGTAATAAAGCCTACACTGAAACCTCCGCGGGAACGGTGTTACTGAGTACGATTGCTGCCTTAATCTCAATTATTGGCGGGATCACCATCGTTGAAATGCTGTAATTCTTTCTTGGCGGAGTTTACTCCGCCCTTCCCCTTCCCCATTCTCCCCCCTTCGCCAATAAAACGTTGATTTATTCATCGAAAAATTACCAAGTTGATCACAAAAAACGTATCATAGTCGCGATAATTTTTTAGTCCTAGGAACAACACAAAAATGAAAATTAGCGATGAACTCGCATCTGCAATCGCGTCCGTGACCGAAGTTGCTGCCATTGCCGCGTTTGAATGGGTAGGGAAACACGATAAAAATGCAGCTGATAACGCTGCTGTTGAAGCCATGAGAAACCGACTCAATGAAATTGATTTTCATGGAAAAATTGTGATTGGCGAAGGCGAAATTGACGAAGCTCCGATGCTGTACATTGGTGAACAAGTTGGCAAACAATCCGGCGAACATCATTTAGATATCGCAGTTGATCCCATTGACGGTACTCGCATGGTGGCATGTAATGAGCACAATGCGATTGCGGTCCTTGCCGCCGCACCTACCGGCACATTATTGCAAGCACCGGATATGTATATGGAAAAAATGGTTGTTGGTGCCGCAGCAAAAGGCACTGTTCACCTAAAAAATCCATTAGAGAAAAACCTAGAATTTTTATCTGCGGCATTGGATAAACCGATTTCAATGCTTAATATTGCTATTCTTGATAAACCTCGCCACCAACATATTATCAAAACTATCCGTAACTTTGGCGCCAATGTTATTACCATCCCTGATGGCGATGTACTTGCATCACTGCTAACAATCCTACCTGAACATCCTATTGATATGATGTATGGCATTGGCGGGGCACCAGAAGGCATTATTAGTGCTGCCATTGCACGCGCATTAGGTGGAGATATGCAAGCACGTCTTGTACCACGTAATAAAGCTAAAGAAGATACAGAAAAAAATAAGCTGTTAGCAGCGCAAGAAGCAATTCGTTGCCAACAGATGGGCATCGAAATTGGGGACATTTTAACGTTGGATATGATGGTGAATACGTCCGATGTCATTTTTGCTGCGACCGCAATCACCCCTACAGTGCTGATGAGTGGTATCTCAAATGACCTGCATAGCCACAGTGCGAGTACTCTTTTAGTCAACGGTAATAACCGTTCCATGAGATTAATTAATAATCGATATTTTAAATAATCATGCATTAAAAAAGGGCGATATCACCATCGCCCTTTTTCTATTTGATAACTAACAAAACAAATTAATGTTGTTCTTGCGTCATGCGGTTTAATAATGGCGCAGTAAATACCATTACAATGGCAATTGCTCCTGTCACCAGACCAATCTTCATAAATACATCGCTGTACACCGCGAGAGATTCAACTTTACTGGTGATTTCACCTTGTGGTGCTGCCGCCATGGAAGCCACATAACCTGCGATAAATGCCGCAGCAGAGTTAGTTAAGAACCATGCGCCCATGATAAAGCCCATCAGGCGCTGCGGAACTAATTGAGCCACCATCGCCAGACCCAGACCAGAAATCATCAGCTCACCAATACTTTGGAAGCCATAACAGATAACTAACCATTGAACAGACACAATACCCGCTTCATTCGCAAATTTTGCGCCGAGTGGCAGCACTAAGAATGCTGCTGAGCACAGTATCATACCGATAGCGAATTTGTGTGGCATCGGCAAGTTGTCACCCATTTTGTTATAGATTGCAGCTAAAATTGGACTACCAATCATAATCCATAATGGGTTTAACGCTTGATACTGAGCAGGCTCAATGGCTAAGCCAAAAACTTCATGCTCAACGTTATGTAACGCGAAGAAGTTTAGAGACGTCGGCATTTGGCTATAGAGAACGAAGAACACAATCGCTTCTAACATTAGGATCAATGCGACGCCCATACGGCGACGAGCAATGCCTTTTAGCGCCATCATTTCTTTGATAAAGATAACTAAAATACCCAGAGAAATCACCGCCAGTGCCGCACGCGCAATGCCTAAGTTGTGCAGTAACCAGTTTGAAATCGCAATCAGTGCAACTACACCGACGATAGTCATCAGTAATTTGGAGATGACAACAGGTGCAAAGTCTGGTTTTGAACCGTGGTCTGAAACCCATTTTTTGCACATGTAGAAGTTAATTAAGGTAATAATCAGCCCCACTACGCTGAGGGAGAATGCGACATCCCAGCCGTAATGTTTTGCTAACCATGGTGTTGCCAGCATTGAGAAGAATGAACCAATGTTAACCGACATATAGTACATGGTGAATGCACCGTCCAAACGTGGGTCATTTTTGTCATAACAGGTAGATAATAATGATGATGGGTTTGCTTTAAACAGACCGTTACCTACCGCGATGGTAGCAAGGCCGAGGTAAACCATCGACACATCATGCCCAGAGTATGCAACGAAGGCATAACCGACAATCAGTACTACCGTTCCAAGAACGATCGCACGCTTGGTACCCAGAACTTTATCGCCTAACCAGCCGCCAATGGCAACGAAGCCATAGACCAACGCAGAGAATGCCGCGAACAGCGTAATAGATTCCGCTTCCGACATACCAAGCACTTGGCTGAGATAAATTGGGAGGATCCCCTGAAGACCGTAGTAACCAAAACGTTCCCAGAGTTCGATAGAAAAGATGAGATAGAATGAACGAGGTTGCTTAAACGCGTTAAGACTGACTTCCTCTTTGTTATTTGTTGTGGACACAAGTTACCTCTAGTACAACCTGTACGTATGCAAAAAAACCACGGAGCGCTGTCTGCACCCTCGCATTGTTATGATCTCAAGAATTTAAGCTTTAGAAGATTCACTTTTGGTAGGTGGAGTATCAATCCCTGACCTCAAAACAAACAAAACTGTGTGCATATATTGTTTATGAATCACGAACATAAAATTCAATGAGTTAAAGCATATTTGATTATTTATTCAGCATTATGGCAAATATATGCCATCCAAAACAGAATAATCAATTAAGCAATATATGCTATTTATGCACCAAAACTAAAGAATTAGCTAGTATTAATTACTACATTCATAGATCGTTATCGTGATTAACTTCAATTTTTTACAAAAACATGAAATTTTTATCGCCCACTAAATAATCAGTTGTTTATCAAATGTTAAGCACATTGTTCTATGTTTAACCATTCCATTCCAAATAAACGCAATTAAATCTACACCATAAAGTTTTACGCATAGGTAAATGAGAATCTGCAAACATTGAATAGAAAATAAATTCATATATGTGATTATTTATATTTGTGACTATTTATAGTCTACTTATCATCCAAATAGCGGGATGAAATAAAACGAGGGTGTATTTTTATGCAAAGAAAGGGTGGGATAGTATTTCATGCAAAAAAAAAGCCCAGCGACTAAAACTGGGCATAATGCATTCTATTAAGGATCGTACAACTAATTCAAACTACACTACATAGATGCATTATTGCATTACTTCATGTAAAGAAATGAATATTGAGGGTAAATATATGAATGTTTACGCGAGCAAACAGTGATATACATGCTAATTGAGACCTGCGATAGACCTAAAAGGTTCATATTTTTTTGAATTATTTTTCATTTTTTTTATAACCTTATGATTTAAAATACTAAATAAATAAAGTATTTTTTCAAATAGCCATAATGGCGATTGCACTGCTAAAAACAACCCGCTAACCTACCTAATAGGAATAAATGGTTAAAATTCATCCCAAGGAAGTTTTGTGAGACAGTTTATTATCCCCTTCATTATCCTTTACTCACTGTCAATCAATGTGAGTTTCGCTAAGACAGAGGCGCCTATCGCCCCCTCTCCGGCTGTAGATGAAAAAACATTGACTGAGTTAGCCCATAGCGGACAAGCAGAAGCGCAATTTAATTTAGCGATATTTTACCAATCTCACGGTCAACTCGATAAAGCGGCTTATTGGTATAAACTGTCCGCCAGCCAACAGTTTACCAAAGCACAAATTAACCTCGCCCTGATGTACCAGCAAGGTGTTGGGATCGGCAAAAATGAAAAAGAGATGCTGCGCTGGATGGAAGCAGCAGCAAAAGCAGGTGATCCTATTGGTCAAATGAATATGGCGGAATACACTTTACAAGGTGTCCCCAATGTATTAGCGAAAAATCCGCAGCAAGCATTAATCTGGCTAGAAGCTGCCGCTGCACAACAGTTCCCCGCCGCACAGCTCACTTTAGCCTATTGGTATGAACAAGGTACTGCTGGCAATAAAGACCCACAAAAATCTCATGCAATTTATTTGGCTCTGGCTGAGAAAAACCATCCTCAAGCACTGTATATATTAGGTTACCAAGCAGCGACTGGCATGTATGAAAAAATCAATTACCCTCTCGCTTTTCAGTATTTTACTCGTTCCGCTGAGTTAGGCTTCTCCCCTGCACAAAATAGCCTAGGTATGCTGTATTTAGCGGGTCAAGGTACCAAGCGCGATACAGTATCTGCAATCAAATGGCTCACGCTCGCCGCTGAACAAGGCGAAGTTTCAGCTCAGTTCAACTTAGCGCTTATTTACGCACGAGGGGATGGGATTACCGCTAATCAAGCAAAAGCCTGCCAATGGTTTATCAAAGCTGCCAACCAGAATAGCCGTGATGCACAATATGCCAGCGGTGCCTGTTATCAATATGGTATGGGCGTACCACAAAATGATAATAAGGCATTATCTTGGTATCGACTCGCTGCAAAGCAAGGTGATGAGCGAGCTCAAAAGAAAGTGATAATTATGGAGAATGAATTACAAAATTCAGGGAAAGAAAAATAACTTCAGAAAATCTGCATAAAATAGGCTCGAATGACCGAACATTCAAATCTTAAGTGCGGCAACAATTGCCACTTCCATTTTTTCTGGAGTCGTGAACGGTGCAAAGCGCTTCAGCGGTTTACCGTCACGTCCAATGAGAAACTTCGTAAAGTTCCACTTGACCCGCCCACCTAGCAGACCGGGCAGCTCACGTTTCAGATAACGAAACACTGGGTGTGCTGCGCTTCCGTTAACGTCTACTTTCTCAAACATCGGAAAACTCACACCGTAATTAATGTAGCAGGTCTGTCCGATTTCCTCTGCCCCCCCAGGTTCCTGTTTCCCAAATTGGTTGCAGGGGAAACCGAGCACGACAAAACCCTGATCTGCATATTTCTTGTAGAGCGCTTCAAGACCGGCGTATTGTGGTGTAAAGCCACAATGGCTGGCCGTATTCACAACTAAAACCACCTTACTGGCGTACTCCTCCATAGAGATGCACTGCCCGCTAAGGCTTTTAGCGGTCAATTGATAAAAGGTCGTCATATAAGAATCCTCAAAGCAGAACAAATCGACATTACTACTTATTTCTTAACTCTGCTTACCGCGATAAATACGCTGCGGACGCCCCACCTTGCCGTACTCAATTTCTGCTTCAATTTTGTGCTGAGCTAAACAATATTCTAAATAGCGTCGCGCTGTTGTACGACTCAATTTTATCGTCTCAGCAATCGTTTCTGCCGTATATTCCGCATCGGGCGCGGCGAATAATGCGAGTACTTTATCCAGAGTCAATGCATCAATACCTGTCGGTAATTCTTCTTTACTTTCACCGCGTGCATAAGTATTAAACATATCATCTATCTGGCTTTGATTGGTTTTATTTGTCCCATGTAAAACAGATTTACGTTGAATATAACGGTCTAACGTTTGCCCTAAACGCTCATAAGCAACAGGTTTTACGAGATAATCAAACACACCAAGACGAATCGCTTCGGTAACCGTTTCCATATCACTGGCAGCCGTAGTGAACACAATATCAGCGCTGTTTCTTTCTTGAAGCAGCTCGTGAACTAAATCAATACCTTTCCCATCGGGTAAATAATTATCCAACAAAATCAAATCAGGCTTCATGTACTCAATCATTTTTCTTGCCTCAGCAAGATTGCCCGCAAGCCAGACTTTATCACAAGCAGGATAAGCTTTAATGTACTCAGCATGCATTTCAGCAAGGAGCAGTTCATCTTCGACAATGAGGATTTTTATCTTAACCATTTTGCGTCTTCACTTTCGGTATAAAAATAGAGAATACAGTACCATACGGTTGATTATCTTCAATGATCACCGCCCCATTACATCGATTAACATAGGAAGCCACTAAAAAAAGCCCTATGCCATGCCCCTCGACAGCATCCGTTTTTGTTGTTGTTCCACGCTCAAACCATTTATCCTGCAATTCGAGAGGAAAACCGCATCCTTGGTCAGCAACTTCAATCACAATCTCATTATTTTCATCTGAGATATATAATTCCACCTGCTTATTACCCACTTCATTCTTTAAGCTGGCTTCAAATGCATTATCCAATAAATTCCCTAAGACAGCACAGAATTCCGTGCTATTTAGTGAGCTAGGTAACTCATATAATCGGCAACCCGGTACAAAAATGAGTTGGAGTCCAAGTTCACGAGCGCGATGATATTTACCAAACAACAGTCCAGCGACTTGTTTATCTGCAAACTGTTCTCTCAATGAATCAATTAATTGCTGTCGAGACTCTGATTCACCTTTAATCAATGCCAAGGCTTGATCATACTCTTTCATTTGCAGCAAACCACTTAATGTGGAGATCCAGTTCAAATGCTCATGGCGCAGTGTGCGTAAATTATCCACATATTGGCGCACCTGTGAGAGCTGCACATTCAGTGACTCAATATCATTTTGGCTACGAAAACTGATCACGGCACCTGCAAGCAATTCACCATCCATAATCGCCACACGGCTGGCTATCACATTCAGCCCGTTAAATTCACACACAATATCGTGCTGATTTTTTGTTATCTCTTTGGTAAAAAAACTCGCGGGAGAGACGTAATCAGAAATTGGCTTACCAATTAATTGCTTTGCTGATTCACTCAGCGCTAACATTTTTCTGGCGTTATGATTGATATTGATAATTTTGCCATAGCGATCAACCGCAATAATCCCTTCAAATACCGCATCAAAAATACCTTTTTGCACCAAAACTAACTGAGTGATCTCTTCTGGCTCCATTCCCAGCATTTGCCGCTGAATTAATTTCGCAAATGCCCAAGAGAGAAACAGCAGAATGACCAATACCCCTAAAAATGTCGCAGATGTCTGTACAAAAATTTCGGCTAAAGAGGTGTCTATTTTTGTGGTGAGATAACCGATGGAAACAACCCCTATCACTTTGCCATTTTCATCAAAAATAGGTGTTTTCGCCCGAACAGCATTCCCCATAGAACCTTCGCCCTTAATAAAATAGCTTTCACCATTTTCTAATGCGCCAGGTTTATTCCATTGCATCGGGTAACCGATTTTTTCACTATTAGGATGATATAAACGAATGGAATGCTCATCACCAATCACGACATAGTCATAACTTGAATCTTGATTGAGCTTGTCGGCAATAATTTTTAGTTTAGGAATATCTTTATCTTTTACTGAACTCACAATGCCATCCAGAGAAGCGATCATCTTGGCTTGGCTCATAGCAAGTACACGAATGTTTGCCATCATGCGATTTTCGGTCGTATCTGTAAAATACTTACCTAATCCAAAAGTAAGCAAGACCGACGCCAGCAACAATAGAAGAAATACTCGCCCAGAGAATGAAAATATATTTCCTTTTTTAAATGGAATTTGTGAAAGCTCTGTTTTCATCTCATCTCTCTATAACTCGCTAAAAAGTAAAATTATTGTTACAGATAAATATCGCCATAATGAAGTTAAAATATAACTTAGTCGGGATAGTAATGCACATATTATTAATTAAACACATTAAAACCACTGAGTAAAGTTCATAACTCTGAATTAAAAACATTAAAACCATTAAACAAATACAAACTCATTTTAGAAACATGAAATAGGTCAAATATATTATATGCAGGCTATTTAATATAAATATTGAAAAGGATAATTAAATAAAAATTGAGAACTTAGCTAAATTTAGAAAAGCCAAAAATATTTATTTAATTAACTTTAACATTAGCAACATTTTTAATACATCTCTAAATGAGATGCAGGATACCATTATGTTCGACAGCATAACGTTTAACCAAGTAAAACGTCATGAGAACAGAAAACTCAATGATATCACTCAGTTTTTAAAAGAGAATGATTTAGACATTGATGCCAGCGTTGACGTCTTTATTACTATCACTCGTAATGAGAAGTTAATTGCCTGCGGTGGTCTCGCTAAAAATGTCATTAAATGCGTCGCCATTAGTGATGAAGTTCGCGGTGAAGGTTTAGCATTAAAACTTGCCACTGAACTGGTGAATCTTGCCTATGAAAATAATACAACTCATCTATTTATTTACACGAAATATCAAAATGAAGAGTTATTTCAACAGTGCGGATTTCACACCATTGCCACCGTGCCCAATGTCATGGTTTTAATGGAGAATAGTTGCTGTTACTTAAATCGCTATATTAAAAGTTTAAAAGCCCAGTACAAACCAGGAAAAAAAATTGGGGCTATCGTAATGAATGCCAACCCATTCACATTAGGGCATCGCTACTTAATTGAACAGGCCGCAAAGAATTGTGACTGGCTACATTTATTTGTGGTGAAGGAAGATACTTCCCGTTTTCCTTATAAAGTTCGCCTTAAATTAATTGAGGAAGGTACAAAAGGAATCGGTAATCTAACCATTCATAAAGGTTCAGAATATATTATTTCGAGAGCAACATTCCCTTGTTATTTTATTAAAGACATTACTGTTGCGAATAACTGTTATACCGAAATCGATATTAAGATTTTTCGCCAATATATTGCTCCGGCGTTGGGAATTACCCATCGTTTCGTTGGTTCAGAACCATTTTGCCAAGTCACTAATCAATATAACCAAGACATGCGCTACTGGCTAGAAACGGATGAATTGCCATTCCCACCTATTGAGTTGGTTGAATTTCCGCGAACAGTTATCGACGGCACGGCAGTCTCTGCCTCGCAAGTTCGAAAACTACTCGCTAAAAAAGATCTTGCGGCGATCAAGCCGATTGTGCCCCCTGCCACTTATCACTATTTGCAAGACATGCTGGCAGCACAGACACCGTCGCCCACTCCCGCACTACAAGCTTGAAATTAGTTATAGGTGAAATATGAAGATACTACACGCAGCAGTTGCCGGCACACTTGAATCCAGTGATGTCATGGTACGAATCGAGCCTCTCGAAGATACTCACGAGGTCTCACTACAAATCACCAGCAGTGTTGAAAAACAATTTGGTGATGCTATCAATGCTATCGTGATTGAAATGATTGAAAAATATGACATTCAAGGCGCTGAAATTGTGGTAGATGACAAAGGTGCATTGGAGTGCGTATTGCGCGCTCGCCTCGAAGCCTTGCTGGCTCGCGCCTGTGATCTTGATGCTCTGCCATGGGAGGATAAATAATGACGCCGGAAAGAAAAAGCCGTACCCGTAGAAGTATGCTGTTCGTTCCCGGCTCCAATGCTGCGATGCTCAGTAACTCTTTTATTTATAAAGCTGATGCGTTGATGTTTGACCTTGAAGACTCAGTCACCATTAGAGAAAAAGACACAGCACGTCGTTTGGTCTATCACACACTGCAACACCCGCTATATCAAGATATTGAAACTATCGTACGTGTTAATGCTCTCGACTCTGCTTATGGTGTCGCAGATCTTGAAGCGGTTGTTCGCGGTGGCGCTGATATTGTGCGCTTACCTAAAACAGATACCGCGCAAGATATTATTGATATTGAAAACGAAATACTGCGCATTGAAAAAAGCTGTGGCCGTGAAGAAGGTAGCACTGGATTATTAGCGGCTATCGAATCCCCAATGGGGATCACCCAAGTGGTGAATATTGCCCACGCTTCCCCAAGATTAATAGGCATCGCATTAGGTGCCGAGGACTATGTCCGCAATTTGCGCACCGAGCGGTCTCCAGACGGCATTGAACTCCTCTATGCTCGGTGCGCCATTTTACAAGCTGCGCGTTCTGCCGGTATTCAAGCCTTTGATACCGTCTATTCTGACGCCAACAATGAAGAAGGCTTCCTCAAAGAAGCCGCTCTCATTAAGCAGCTTGGTTTTGATGGCAAATCATTAATTAACCCAAGACAAATTGAGTTACTGCATAACTTGTATGCCCCAACCCAAAAAGAAGTCGACCATGCACAGCGTGTTGTGGACGCCGCTGATGCCGCAGAGCGAGAAGGCAAAGGCGTCGTTTCCCTCAACGGGAAAATGGTAGATAGCCCTGTTATTGAACGAGCCCGCTTAGTGTTATCGCGCGCGGCATTATCAGGCATTCGGGAAGAGTGAGGCAGAACATTATGACAACCAATACATTGCGTCAGGCTCGCGTATCAGCCTACTTAGCACCTAAAAATGATGAATTACTGCGCGAATTCAAAGATATCGGCAAAGTTCAGCAGCAAGTTCAAAAACCACGTAACCGCAAACTGTGCGATGACCTGCAAGTCGCCATTCGCCGCTCTGGGCTAAAAGATGGCATGACCATCTCTTTCCACCACGCTTTCCGTGGCGGTGACTTGACCATCAACATGGTGATGCAAGTGATTGCAGAAATGGGATTTCGCAACCTGACACTGGCATCCAGCTCACTCAGTGCTTGCCATTCCCCTTTAGTCGAACATATTCGCCATGGTGTCGTCACCAAAATTTATACTTCTGGATTACGCGGCCCATTAGCCGAAGCCATTTCTCGCGGAGAATTAGCTGAACCTGTACAAGTTCACTCCCATGGTGGACGTGCCAATCTAGTTCATAGCGGTGAATTAAAAATCGATGTCGCCTTTATCGGCGTACCTTCATGCGACGAATACGGTAATGCCAACGGCTACACAGGAAATGCGAGTTGTGGCTCACTCGGCTACGCCAAAATCGATGCGGAAACGGCCAAGAAAGTCGTCATGCTAACAGAAGAATTTCTCCCTTATCCACACAACCCATCGAGTATCAAACAGGATGAAGTGGACTATATCGTCAAAGTCAAACGTGTCGGTGATGCCGACAAAATAGGCGCCGATGCAACCCGTATGACATCCAATCCTCGTGAGCTACTGATTGCCCGCACAGCCGCAGATGTGATTGAAAAGTCAGGTTTCTTCAAGGAAGGCTTTTCACTGCAAACAGGGACTGGTGGGGCTTCTCTCGCAGTGACTCGCTTCCTCGAAGACAAAATGCGTCGCCACCATATCCATGCTGGTTTTGCGTTAGGTGGGATCACATCGACCATCGTGGATCTGCATGAAAAAGGCTTAATCAAAAAACTCCTTGATGTACAAAGCTTTGACCGAGCCGCCGCAGAGTCTCTCGCGCGTAACCCAAACCACATTGAAATCAGTGCTAACCAGTACGCCTGTTACGATTCTAAAGGTGCCTCTGTGGATATGCTGGATGTCGTCGTACTCAGCGCATTAGAGATAGATACACGTTTTAATGTCAATGTGTTAACTGGCTCCGATGGTGTGATCCGCGGGGCATCAGGCGGGCATAGTGATACCGCCGTTGCCGCAAAATTATCCATTATTGTCGCTCCATTAGTTCGTGGTCGCATCCCAACATTAGTGGACGAGGTTCTCACTTGCGTCACTCCGGGCTCCAGTGTCGATATTTTGGTCACCGACCACGGTATTGCCGTCAACCCTGCTCGCCCAGAGTTGAAGCAACAACTGGAAAGCCAAGGCATCAAAACCGTGTCTATCCAATGGTTACGTGAACGCGCCCAGCTCTTAACGGGTACGCCAAATCCGATCGAATTTACCGATAAAGTCGTGGCGGTTGTGCGCTATCGTGACGGTTCTGTGATTGATGTTGTGCATCAAGTGAAGGAGTAGAACATGTTTTACCCACTGCCTGATACCCAAGAGCAATTTGAAATTTCCTTACCTGACTTGCTGGCGAGCCGTGATGCCCGTCAGGCTCGTCAGCAAGAGTGGATTGGTCTCCATCAGGTAACCTTGATTTCATTTACTGTCGTTTTTCCGGGTCCAGTTAAAGACAGTCAACTGGTCAGAGACATTTTTAATCAAGGCTTAAATGCGCTTAAGCAAGTTGCTTCATGCAGGCAGTGGGTACTTTTATCACAACAATCATTCCCTCTCGTGACGGGACCGGAATGCTTAGTCGCTGTAGAGGCTGACGCCATTGAGGTCAAAAAAGCCTTAATGGATGCGGAAGAATTATCCCCTGTCGGTCGACTCTGGGACTTTGATGTTTTTGATAAAAACGGTGTGTTGTATTCCCGCAGCCAATTTAATTTACCCACTCGACGCTGCTTAATTTGTGACAATGAAGCCAAAGTGTGCGCGCGTCAGCGCAGCCACTCTCTTGATGAAATTTTGCACCGTATTAAGGAGTTAGCCTATGTTCCAGCAACTCATAGATCAACAAACTACGTTAAATGATGACGTCGTTAATCACTACAGCCAACTGGCTTGGCAAGCCATGCTAGCGGAAGTGAACTTAACGCCAAAACCAGGTTTAGTAGATAAATATAATACGGGTGCACATAAAGATATGGCACTAACTGATTTTCATTTAAGTGCCAACGCGATTGCCAAATTCTTTCCGCTCTTTTTACAGGCAGGTCACCAATACTGCCAATTGCCGATTAGCCAGCTTCTACGTCAAATTCGCGGCATCGGTATCGATTGTGAAAAAGCGATGTTTCATGCCACTCAGGGCGTGAATACTCATAAAGGCTCTATTTTTTCCTTAGGCTTAGTGCTCACGGCGATCGGTCGTTTATTAGGGTTACAGCAGCGAATTACGCCCAATGCAATCAGCCAAGTCGTTTCTAACATGTGCCAAGGATTAACCACTGAGCTGCAACAGCCCGCAGAACACCCAACAGCGGGACAACGTTTATTCCAAGAGTATGGATTCACAGGTGCCCGAGGTGAAGCAGAACACGGTTATCAATTGGTGATAACCCATGCTCTGCCCCATTATTTGAAACAGCTAGCTGATGGTAAACAGGCCGATATCGCCCTACTCGATACGCTAATTTTGCTGATGAGCCTCAATGATGATACCAACGTCGCCAATCGTGGAGGTATCGAGGGGCTCTGCTGGATAAAGCAGCAAGCAAATCGCCTGTTACATCAAGGTCTTCATGACGAAAAAGATTTAAATAAAGTCCAACAATTTGACCATCAATGTATTGAAAAAAATCTAAGCCCAGGTGGCAGCGCAGATTTGTTGATTCTAACGTGGTTTTTTGCGCGATTACCTTCTGATGTTTATTTAGCTTAATAAATAAAAACAATTTAAATACTCATTAACAAAGGAACCAACATCACAAAAAATTATTCATTAAAACCAGAGAAAATAATTTTTAAATACAACCTGATTTTGCATTTTCAATAATTAACAACGTTTCTGCAAATATACGGTCGCCAATAGTTTTATTAAAAATATAACACTATTCAAGATACCGCTATATCCAGAAATAGGTTTTCACACATTTTAAATATTCGTTTTATGTGATTTAAAAAATTTAAAGTTTATATTCTTGAAGGATTAGCCTATGCAAAAAGATAAAATATGGAAGCTATTAGTTCTTATAGCTATTCCTATAATCATAGCCTTAATACCGACGCCCGCCGGGCTACCGAGTATTGCATGGCTATTATTTGGTTTATACCTTGCCGCCATTGTGGGGCTGGTATTAAAACCTTATTCCGAGCCTGTGATCTTGTTAGCCACGATTGCTGCCAGTGCGGTGATCATCGGTGTAACAGGCACTAAAGACGTCAAAGTTGGCGAAGTTCTAAGTGGTTACTCATCCGGTACAACGTGGTTAGTTTTCGCCGCGTTCACCTTGAGTGCCGCGTTCGTCATAACCGGTTTGGGTAAGCGCCTCTCCTATATTCTTATTGGAAAATTAGGTGGCACCACTCTTGGACTGGGTTATGTCACCGCTATCCTTGACTTAATTATCGCGCCAGCAACGCCATCAAATACCGCCCGTGCGGGTGGAATTGTGTTTCCTATCATCAACAGTGTGGCGGTAGCGCTAGGCTCTGATCCTGAAAAAAGCCCACGTAAAGCCGGTCACTATTTGCTGGTAAACGTATACATGGTGACAAAAACCACCAGCTATATGTTCTTAACTGCAATGGCACCAAACGCGCTGGCATTAGCGATGATGACCGACATTATGGGTATCCATTTAAGTTGGGGTGGCTGGGCATTAGCCGCTGCTGTACCTGGCTTAATCATGTTGATCTTGACTCCGCTGATTATCTACAAACTGTATCCACCTGAGCTAAAAAAGGTGAACAACAAAGAGATCGCAGCAAAAGGGTTAGCAGATTTAGGTCCAATGACCGTGCGTGAAAAACTGCTCAGCATTATCTTTGTACTGGCGTTATCCGGCTGGATATTTGCAGATAAAATCGGTGTGAGCGCTTCAAGTGTCGCCATCGCGGTTATGGCATTAACGCTGATTCTCGGTGTAGTAACTTGGGACGATGTACTGAAGAACAAAGGCGGTTGGAACACCCTGATTTGGTACGGTGGTATTATCGGGATGTCCGGCGTACTGACCAAAGCGGGCTTCTTCAAATGGTTAGCAGATGTGATGAGCGAATATCTCTCCTTCGGTGATCAAGCGATGTTAGCGTTCTTTGTCATCATGTTTATCAGTGTCGCGATTCGTTACTTGTTCGCTTCTGGTGGTGCCTATGTCGCCGCAATGGTTCCTGTTTTCGCAACTGTCGGTATGGTTGCAGGTGCACCACCGATGTTGTTAGCTCTGGGTCTGCTGTTCTCTAACGCTTACGGTGGCAGCTTAACCCATTACGGAGGCGCGGCAGCTCCAATCGTCTTCGGTGCAGGGTACAACGACATTCGTTCTTGGTGGATCATTGGTGGGATTATCGCATTCTTAAGCTTATTAGTTCACATGACTATCGGTTTAGGTTGGTGGGAAATTCTGATCAATATGGGCTTAATCTAATCGCCCTTACCTAATAACACGGATGGAGTGCAATAAGCCGCACTCCATTTTTCTTACGAGCAATGCGTTCTAATAGGAAGTGTCATGAAACAGACTCCTTGTGTATTAATGCGGGGTGGCACATCAAAAGGCGTCTTTTTACTCGCTGATGATCTCCCAACCGATATTCAACAACGTGATGCATTGATTTTAGCCATTATGGGCTCCGGTCATCCGCTACAAATTGATGGCATTGGCGGTGGTAGCCCACAAACCAGTAAAGTCGCCATCATCAGTCCCTCAACCCACCCTAATGCCGATGTTGACTATCTTTTTGCTCAAGTCGCCATCACCGAAAAAATTGTCGATACTGCGCCAAATTGTGGAAATATTTTGTGTGCGGTAGGCTCATTTTCTCTCGAAAAAGGGTTAGTTCCCATTACCGGCGATGTGACCACCGTCAGAGTACGTAATGTGAATACCAATACGTTTATTAATGCCACCATCCAAACACCTAACGGACAAGTGGAATACGATGGCAATGCGACGATTGCAGGTGTTCCCGGTCATGCTGCACCTGTTGGGTTAACATTTCTAAACGCGAGCGGGACCAAAACAGGGAAATTATTTCCGACGGGTAACGTCATCGATATTATTGATGGTGTTGAAGTCACCTGCCTTGATATGGCGACCCCCGTGATCCTGATAGATGCTCCTCAGTTAAATAAAACGGGGTATGAAACTGCCGAACAACTTGAAAGCGATAGTGAGTTTATGCAAAAACTGGAGCATCTTCGCCGGCAAGCGGGCGAGATGATGGGCTTAGGTGACGTCAGTAAAAAAGTGATCCCAAAACCCATTTTAGTTTCCCCTGCAATTCATGGCGGCACCATTAATGTGCGTTACTTTATGCCTCATAAATGTCACGGTGCACTAGCCGTCACTGGGGCAATTGCGATTGCCACGGGTTGCATGATTTCAGGGACAGTTATTGAGCGTTACCTTCAAGGGAGAGTTAATATGCAGCAAATTGCCATTGAGCATTTAAGTGGCAAATTTGAGGTGGCATTAACCAACCCGACGGATAAACCAGAAGGAGTTCAAGCTTCGATTATTCGTACTGCAAGAAAATTATTTGAAGGAAAGGTCTTTGTGCCTTAATGGATACAGGTGCCTGCCTCTATCATAGAGGCAGGATATTAAAATCACTTCACAAACACATTCACAAATCCACCATTAATATAATAGGAAACCTGATGAGCTTCATCAGGGGTTGGGATCTCCAACTTCCCCGCCATTCTTTCCATTACATTCTCGGGTACGGCATATTTGCGTTGACGATTTTGTTGCTGCCACTGCTTATACGGCACTTCCAAATAAATCAAATGCACCTTCGCTTGGTAACGGGCAAACAGGCTGATCATACTTTCGCGCAGTGACGCACTGAGCGAGGTCGCATTCCAGATAAAATCCTGCTTACGACGTAAATAAACCTTCGCCTGCTCTTTAGCTTGCTGAGCCACCCAACCTTGGGCATTTTTATCGGCCGGACTGATTTTATGGACTCGACGAATTTCATCAAGGCAGACCATCGGCGTCTGTGGATAATGCTGTTGAATAAAATGGTCCTTTCCCATTCCCGGCAGACCGCACAACATAATCACCTCACTACCATCGTCATCAAAAGGCTGGTAATCCGGTGTACCACGCTGTGTGTGGAAATAGTGAAAACGCCCTGCCAATGAGGCAAATTCTTTGGGTTTATCCCAACAATGATGCTCGCGGCAAAAGAGTTCAAACAGCTCAATGCGTGCCAGTAAGTCAGCTTTATCTTCACATTCGCGCCCGATAGCATCTGCTTTGGCTAACATACACAACAAGGACATTTCGACCCGTAATGATGCAGCGTACAGTGCACGTTCCGGATCGGGCTTATCCATTAACCAAAGCGGCAAGCCATGAAAACGGACTAATGCCGCTATTTGTTCGCGAATCGCAAAAGGTGTTTCCACTTCGCGAAATAGGATATTCCGCGCAGATAGCTCGCCTTTTTTGGCATGCCCCGGTGAACGAATGCGCCCTTCTTCTTCTCGGGTGGTACTGCGCTTTTCCACATCGTGTAAGAGCGCCGCTGTCCAGACAATTTGCTGTTGCGCTTCAGGCAATTGCTGATATTCCGGCAAGTCTTCCAGCGCGGCTAATACCATTTTGGTATGGATAGCCACATCCCCTTCCGCATGGTGCAGTGCATCTTGGGGGACGCCATGCATATCGCGCACAAATTCAAACTGATCAGCAAGTTGTGACCATTCCCGTTGTTTTGTCAGTTGCCAACTCATTGGTCACCACCTTGCATCTCAAACGCCAATTTTGCACGCTGCCAATTACGTTTCCAGTGAATATCGGTTTTCACATGATTTTTACGCACATATTTAAAAACGTGCTGCATAAAATCATCCACGGCAAAGCCTTGGCGATTGCGCGTGACAATGCCTTCCATACTGCACGGTTTTCCAGTGTGGGTGTCCTGTGCAATAAATTGGCTATCTTCCCCTGCCGCGGCGATTAACCCACTGCGGTATTGCTGGGCAGTGAGGGTGTTGTCGATATTCAAATGAAGCTCTGGTACAGTCGGAAAATCAAACAGAGAAGCGTAAAACTTCACCTCATCCCAACTTAGCCAATAGTCTCCTTGGCGCACCGCAAACACATAAAAATAATCTTCGATATGTTGATATTCGATGGAATGCACTGCATACAGATTTTCACCAAACAATTCGATATCGCCCAAATCATCTTTAATTAATTGCCAACGCTGACGAATTTGCTGCGTCCATGCCGATTGTGTCGGAGCACCATGGGAACGAGCAAATACACCGTAACGATTCAAGCAATTATTTTCACCATCGAGTTTTTCAGTATGAACCAGTTGTTCAATATTTTGGATGTGCGCCCACCAATCGCTATTAATACGATCGTCGCTGGTGGTGCCCGGTGAGAACGGATAGTGATACGTTCTACCATACTTCCTTGATTGCATATTCATCATGCTTTCTCTACAGAAATAACAAAACACAACAAATCTTGTACAAGATTTGCCTCTGCGCTAATTGAGAAATCAAGAGTTGGTATTACATATCTAGTCCGCGAGACGGCCTCATTTTGGGTGTTTTATCAGAAAAACAGCAAGAAATAACTTAGTTGAGGGGATTCTAAACGAACTAATTAGGTAAAAGCCAGTAACATATTCCTAATTATGCTCGTATTAACCCACATCACTCAATTGAGATTCATCCAGTGGGTATTTCACCACCACTTTATTGCGGTACAAACAGCGGTCGCTAAGTGTGAGCGGCTCTTGCCCTTTCGTCGTGATTTGCTGCCAAATTTCATTATGGCGATAAATGACGCCATGCTCCCGAACAAACTGATGATTTTGTTGGTAAATATGATATTTATGTTCTCGTGGCGAAGAACACAATAGTTCCCCTTCAATTTGGTGCTCACCTATTTTAAAAACCAGCTGAAAGGTCGCTTGCGTTGGGTTATACAAAACAAGGTCGATATAGTTGTAAAAAATAGCAGCGCCTGAACCAAATGGCAGTACCCGCCCGTCATCCGGAAAAGGGTCAAAGCTGTGGTTTGCTCGTTCCACCACTTGTAGCGGCGAGTGCAGTGCCATCCAGTGGATTAAATTGCTCAATTGGCAAATTCCACCACCAATACCGCTGCGAGCCTCGCCATAGGAAAGCTCCATTCCTTCCACAAAACCTCGTTTAGCCGTAGGCTTACCCACCAAGCGGCAAAACGAAAAATATTCTCCCGGTGCGATGGTGACGCCGTTCATTGTTCCAACTGCAATCCCGAGGTTAATCACTTTATTATGTTGTAGCCGAAGGTCTGATTGCCCCAATTTGCGGATCAGCCGTGATGTGTGTTTATGGTAACGATATTCCAGTGGCTGCTCCGCAACATTACGCGTATATTTTCGCCCAGAGAATGCCCAATGCCAGCGTCTAAGTAGTCGTTTTTGATTCACGCGCAGCCAATACAAAATAGGATGGTAGGAAGAAAGTGGTCTGCGCATGTCGAGCCTTATCGATGTTAGATAAAAAAGGAATATTCACATAATTACCTCATCATCAATATAGTCACAGTCCGATAATCCATGTTCCACTTAGCCACTATTTTCTCTCACCGCTTTCTGTTTATTTTCCCTATCTTCTATCTTTCCCGATTTTAGGTTTTTCCTTAGCTTCCCCAAACATTGGCTCTATGGATTTTGTGCTGTAGCAAGGCGGCAAGTGTAGCTAATCCCTAGGAGCATACATAAGTATGTGACTAGGGTTAGTAAGCGAAGCCAACACCGCTACAGCGCAAAAGACGACGAGCGGATCAATAGAGACCTAAAACCCCACCAACGGCGAGTGTGAAAAAACTGAACACCCAAATCCATCCGAACGAATAACGCAAATGGCGCCCCATATCAATACCGGCTAACCCCATTGCCAACCACGCCGCTGGCGAGAATGGGCTCACGAACGTACCCGCGTTATTACCGATTGCCATGGCATACACCACCGCGGATGGGTCAACGCCTGCGGTCGCTGCAATCTGCTGAATAATGGGTAACAGTGCAAAATAGTAAGCGTCAGTGCTGGTGAAGATATCCATCGGAACGCCAAGAATACCCACAAAAATATGAATTTTTGATACCCATTCCGTTGGCAGAATTGATGTCAGATCCATCGCAATGGATTTCAACATGCCACCATCAGATAAAATACCTAAAAATGCCCCAGCGGCGAGAATAATTGCCACCATACCTAACGCCTGAGGTGCATGTAGGGAAAGCACCTTCATCTGCTCTTTGGGGTTTGGATAGTTAATTAATAATGCTAAAGAAAGCGCAATCATAAACACATATGGTGCTGAAAGTAGCCCGAACGCTAAACAAATAATCGCCCCGACAATCAATCCACCATTAATTAATGGCTTTTTAGGTTTATGGACAGTATCAGCCACATCTGCGATTTGCTCACTCTCACCTAACAGTGAATCCATTTGATACGGCGTAGTGCCATTTAACGCAGCCGTTGCAATACGACGCTTTTCACGCATTCCCATAATGATGGCAAATACCACTGCGCCACCCATACCAATCAATTGCACAGGAATTAAACCTTGCCATAGTGTAGAAGCATCAATGCCTGTTACCGCTGACGCACGGCCTAATGGCCCGCCCCACGGCACCATATTCATGATCCCCATACTTGCACACATCAGCAGTAACATTAGGTATGGACTCATACCTAATTGCCGATACAGCGGTAATAATGCAGGAATAATAATTAAAAATGTGGCGGCGCCAGAACCATCTAAGTGCACTACCCCCGCGATTAGTGTAGTCATGATACAGACGATAATCACATTACCACGAGTCATTTTGACCATCATGCGGATCAGCGGGTCAAAAATATGCAGATCTTTCATTAAACTGAAGAATAAAATGGCAAATAAGAACATAGCTGCCACTTTAGCGACTTTATTAATACCACTTTCAAAGAAGACGGATATTTCACCAATAGAATATCCCGCTAACAGGGCTCCAATAAAAGGAATACACGACATTGCAATAATTGGGCTAGCTTTGCCCATCATAAGTAAAGTGACGATTGTCACAATGATTAAAATACCAATAATCGTTAACACATTTACCGTCCTTTTTAGAATTATATTTTCACAGGCTAATACACGTTGCTGAAAATAAGCGAGCTGAACTCTCTACCGCTGTAATTTTATTTTCATCTCCACATTGGGTGTTTTATTGCTTATATAAATCTCTTATTTAGGTTGCAAGATGAAAATTGTGTTTTTGCTGGGATAATATCGATTTAGCGTTAATAAAAATCACTTAATAAAATAAAAATCCAGCGAGAAAATCTATTAACACCATAAAAACCATAAAGCACAATTAAATCAATCAATCTTTATTTATCATTAAGTTAGGGTAGGCATCGAGGGATAAAGGCGTATTTATCACGACTTGCGATAATCACCCTCATTTAAATGTCTTCACTGATTTATTTTCTTTGTCTATTAATAAAAAATTGCAAGTAGATATTTATGCTTTTTATTCTTTCTCTCAATATTTCCTCTGCTTTATTGCTTTTTGCTCTCTCTTATAACGAAAAAAATTATCGAATAACTAAATTTGCCGTTTTATCACAAGAATCAACAATCTTTTTTTGTATACTGTCAGAATTATCTTAAGCACTGTTATAAGGAAAGAAGAATGAGTTACCTATTTTCACCTGCAAATCTAGGTCAAGTTCAACTTGCTAACCGTATTGTTGTCCCACCTATGTGCCAATATTCTGCACATGATGGGCTAATCAGCCCTTGGCATCAGGCTCATTATATGAACCTAGCCTTATCCGGTGCCTCATTGGTGATCGTTGAAGCCAGTGCCGTGACTCCTTCAGGTCGGATTACGTACAAAGATTTAGGTCTGTGGAATGAACAACAAATGCGGGAATTTAAGACCCTGCTAACGAATATTAAAACCTTTGCTAATGCTAAATTTGGTATTCAAATTGCCCATGCAGGCAGAAAAGCAGCCTGTGCGCTTCCATGGGAAGGCGGTCAAAATTTAGCCCCCGACCATGAGTATGGTTGGCAAACTGTTGCACCATCTGCCCTTGCGTTCGGCGATAGTTACCCACCAAAAGCACTAACCGTAGATGAAATCCACGAAATCACTCAACAATTCGTGGATTCAGCTAAACGTGCCGAGCAAGCAGGCTTTGAGTTAATCGAAATTCATGCTGCCCATGGCTATTTATTGCATGAATTCTTATCGCCTATTGCTAACCAGCGACAAGATGAATATGGCGGTAGTTTTGCTAACCGTACTCGCTTTTTAGTGGATGTTTTTCGTGAAATACGTGCAGCAGTCAGTCCGCACATCGCCGTAGGCATTCGTATTTCAGCAACAGATTGGGTTGAGGGTGGCTGGGATCTTCCTCAATCGATTAAACTGACTGAAATATTAGAAGAATTTGGCTGTGATTATATTCACGTTTCGTCAGGTGGATTATCAGATAAGCAGCAAATTCCGGTGAGTCCAAACTATCAAGTACCACTCGCACAAGCGATTCATGAGCATACCGACATGCCAGTCATTGCGGTGGGTTTGATCACGGAGCCACATCAAGCAGAAGCGATTATTGCTACTGGGCAAGCAGACTTTATTGCCATTGGTCGAGGAATTTTGTATGAGCCTCGTTGGCCATGGCGTGCTGCCAGCGTGCTTAATGAACAAATTTCAGTCGCGCCACAATATTTACGTTGCGCACCGCACCAGTTTAAGCAGCTATTTAAATAAGCGCTGACTTAAAAATAATAAGACCACGGAAGTTTTCACCACCGTGGTCTTATTTCATGATTAAAGAGAATCAATTAACGCGCGTTAGTCGCACATTCTTGAACAAATGAAATCATAGTTTGTTGGAATTCAGGCGCAGCCGCAGGTGATTTTTGCAGCTCGCTGTCTAAACGTTTAAATTCTTTCAAACCATATTTTTCAACAGTTTTGTCATAAGCACAGCCACAGATTGCGCTGATAGCTTGTGCAGTTTCCGCATCAGATTCACCCGACGCTTTCACACAACTGTTCACGAACTCAGAGCGATACTCTGCAATTTCTTTTTTCTCGTCTGAACACGCTGACAACAATGCCATCATACCCGCCATACCCAATACTAATGCTGTCTTTTTCATTTTTAACCTATTTATCTTTGTCTATATCGGATTAACATTAAAACCCTACAACATACCTTACTATTAATCATAGCTGCTTTAATATGAAAAAGCTTGTGTCAATTAAATATTTAACGCAAAAATTAATATCAATGATTTCACTAATTTAAGGTTTAAATTTTATGATTTACTGAGAGATAAAATATAATTTCAAGCGTTGTCGAGAGAGGACAAAAAAGCCGGAAGATAATTCCGGCTTTTTGCTAATGGATATTTTTAATCAAAATTCAATGGAATTACCAATAACCTAGGAATTTCCACCAAATACTGCCTAAACTTATCCAAATAATTAAGTTAACAACACTCATGACAAAGCCCGCTTTCCACCACTCACCTAACGTCGCATAGCCTGAACCGAAAATAATCGGCGCTGTCCCTGTACCGTAGTGTGTTAACGACATCATTAAAGAAGAGGAGAATGCTAAGGTTAAACCGAGCAGCATTGGCGGTGCACCTAATGCCAGACCCGCAGCAAAGAAAGCACCAAACATAGCGGTAATGTGCGCAGTCGTGCTTGCGAAGAAATAGTGAGAATAGACATAAATGAGTACCAAAATTAAGGTACCCCAGACCCAGCTAATGCCCATACTATCGATAGAATTCCCTACCGTAATAGACATCCACTTGATCAAGCCTAATTTTCCTAAGAAGCTCGCCATCATTACGAGTGCAGCAAACCATACAACGGTATCCCACGCCCCTTTATTTTTTAGGACATCATCCCAGTTAATGACCCCAGTCCCTAGCAATACGCTCAACCCAATAAAAGCAGCAGTGGTTGCATTAACACTGAAAGATGGACCAAACAGCATTTCAGGTACCCCGGCCCACATCATTAATAACAGAATGAAGACCCCTAACGTGATCATTTCTGGCAATGAAATTGGTCCTAGTTGTTGTAAACGCTCCTTCGCGAAATTAGGTGCATCCGGTGTAGACGTAATTTCTGGTTTATACATAAAGTAGATAACCAGAGGCATTAAAATCAAAGAAACGATCGCAGGTACAAATGCCGCAATCGCCCACATTCCCCAAGTGAGTTCATTACCTTTTCCGGCTTCACTGACAATTAAACTTACAATCAATGGGTTAGGTGCAGTTGCAGTAATAAACATCGCAGATGTGATGGGGTTGATATTGTAGTTTACTAAAGAAAGATAACGCCCTATTTTCCCTGCTGTTCCATCATCCGCTTTAGAACCAAAGCTGTCTGAAATTGAACGCATAATTGGGTGAATAATACCCCCACCTCGCGCAGTATTACTTGGCGTGACAGGTGCAAGGATTGTTTCCGCAATTGCCAATGAGTAGGCAATTCCGATCGTTTTCTTACCAAAAAGTGAAATAACGTAATAACCAATACGTGCTCCCAATCCTGTTTTGTTCAAACTCATGGAAACCATAATCGATATACCAATCAACCAAATAAGGTCATTGGAAAAACCACTTAATGCATCCGCAATTGCGCCTTTCGTGGATTCAGGATTCGTTACGCCGGTCGCTGCAACTAATGAAATTGCGACGATTGACACTCCGCCAATCGGTAAGGCTTTACCAATAATGGCGGCGATTGTTCCAACAAATAGAGCTAATAAATGCCATGCATTAGGGTTAACGCCTTCTGGGACAGGAATGGCAAACCAGATAATTAACGTGATGGCGACAGCAATTAAGGTGGGTATCGGTTTTAACGGAGTCAGTTTATTCATAAGGGTATCCATACAGTTTTGAGATGGAATTACAGAGAAAGTGCAATGTATATTTTTTATTCTTAGCATTGATGTTAGCAAATAATCATTTGAAAATATTGATCGTTATCATTTGGTTACTGAGTTTCATATGAATTTCAAGTCATTATGTAACAAAATGTAATCAAAACTCACAAATAGCCACAGACTATTAATAGGAGTTATAAATGCAATACAGAACAAAAAACGAGTAATAATTGTGCATAAAAATACAATTAACTCATCCATCAGATTAAGGCTATTAAATATTAAAATATTTTCTAAATACTCAACTAATATACAAAAATTCAATAACTATTGATATTTATCCGTCTAAAAATTAATGCTGAATCGAATTCCTCATAATTAATCAAAAATAGCAATAAAGCCCCTTGTAAATGAATTTTTTTTCGTTTATCTGCATGGGGTAAAATCGAATAATCTATTTGACTAATAAAATTATTTATCTCAAATCTTAAGCTATTAGGAAAAATAGATAACTGGCGTATATACCGTCAATTCATTACCTAATAAGATTATCATTGTAAGTAATAGTCACTTCCACACTAATCACGCTATTTTTTATTTTCGTCAGCCTGTAGTTTCGCGAACCTGTGGGAAGTTAAACTAGAATGAATCTGAGGATTCATTTAATTACGCTTTTTATAAATAAAGGAGATTAAAATGACATTTAACGACACTCATTACAAGAGCATGCAACAACCATGCATCGTTTTATGTACGACGAATAGCCAAGAAAGCGCGATAAAAATTGCACAACATCTCTTAAATAGCCATATTGCGGCCTGTGTCTCTTTACTACCAGAAATGACATCAGTTTATTTGTGGAAAGGAAATGTGACGGAAGATAAAGAAATTTTATTACTGATAAAAAGTACTGTTGGTAATCAACAGGCACTATTTGATGCAATAAAAGAAATTCATCCCTATGAAATCCCTGAATTAATTAGATTAGACCCTAGCCAAGTTGAGGATAATTATTTGCAGTGGCTAGTTAATTCTGTTCGTTAATATTCATACTTACCATATTAGCGTACTTTTATATTCTTTTTTCATATAGCAAAATTTGATCATTTTTATTAGCTGGTCAGCTTTGGTAAATACGAAATTAGTGTTATATAAGTATTCTCGCTTAATATTTATTTTCCTCCTTCATTTGGAGGATTTTTTTGTCCCATCACTTCCACTAGCGTTAAATTTTATACACTCAATCCAATTATGAGTATTTCAATTCAATACACTAACTTTGGCAAAATAAAAGGTGTAAATCTTTTTTATGTCTTATTTAGAATATTCACCTTGCCCAATATCACCCAAATACTATATTAAAATATATATTATTAAATAACATAATGATCAAAGGGGAAATCATGTCAAAATTTACTGAAATCAACCAAAACACACATAAAACCATGCCCGAACTAGGACAACGTATCCCTGATGTGATAGCGCATTTTTCCAGCTTAATTGCCACCGCATCAAGGGAAGGCGCTCTCGATAAAAAAACCAAAGAACTCATTGCCATCGGCATCACGGTTGCAAGCCGCTGCGATGGCTGTGTTGCCTTCCACACAAAAGCCCTTGTAGACCTAGGTGTAACACAACAGGAACTTGCCGAAGCATTGGGCGTTGCTATCTTAATGGGAGGAGGTCCTTCTTTCATGTATGCAATACAGACATGGAATGCTTATAACGAATTTACGAATACGCTCTAAATCTGAGAATATATTCATGGATGAGGCTCATCCTCATCCATGAATAACGAGTTAACAGACTCTTGCCGGCTGATTATTGGCTTTATAGTAAGGTACGTAACTTGGCGTTAACCCTTCTTGACCACGAATTTTATCGGCAAGTTTTTCCGCTATCATAATCGTCGTCGCATTTAGGTTGCCGGTGATAATCAGCGGCATAATTGATGCATCAATCACCCGCAAATTTTCCAGCCCGTGCACACGCCCTTCACCATCAACAACTGCCATCTCATCTAAGCCCATTTTACAGGTCCCACAGGGGTGAAATGCGGTTTCAGCCCGTTCTCGCACAAAGGCATCTAACTGCTCATCAGTGACGATGTGCTTGCCCGGGCTGATTTCCTCGCCTCGATAGGGGTCTAAGGCAGGCTGAGCCATAATTTCACGGGTGATACGAATAGCCGCACGAAACTCTTCCCAATCCTGCTCACAAGACATGTAATTAAACAAAATACTAGGATGTTGATGTGGGTCTCGGGATTTTATCTGTACCCTCCCTCGGCTTGGTGAACGCATCGATCCCACATGGGCTTGAAAACCATGTTGATTCACCGCGTTGCTCCCATTGTAGTTAATCGCCACTGGCAGGAAGTGAAATTGGATATTTGGCCAAGCAAATTTTTCACTACTGCGGATAAAGCCTCCCGCTTCGAATTGGTTGCTCGCGCCGATCCCTGTCCCTTTAAATAACCATTCTGCCCCAATCATTGGCTGATTAAACCATTTCAGTGCTGGATACAAAGAGACTGGCTGCTTACATGCATATTGCAAGTACATTTCCAGATGGTCTTGCAGGTTCTCGCCAACCCCTTCCAGATAATGAATCGGTGAAATTGCCAATGTGTCTAAGACTGCTTTAGGACCCACGCCAGAACGCTGCAAAATTTGTGGAGAAGCAATTGCCCCTGCACATAACAAGACTTCTTTACGCGCTTTCGCCACATGCTCTTGCGGATGTTTTCCTCGATAATATTTCACGCCAATCGCTTTTTTACCCTCAAATTCAATGGTATCCGTCGTAGCATAAGTGACTATCGTCAGGTTTTTTCGGCTACGTGTCTGGTCCAAATAACCCCGAGCTGTACTTGCACGACGACCTTGTGGCGTCACTGTACGATCCATGGGACCAAACCCCTCTTGCTGATAACCATTTAAATCATCAGTTCGCGGATAACCAGCTTGAACCCCCGCTTCAACCATGGCATGAAATAGAACATTATTCGTGGATTTAGGCGTCGCCACACTCACAGGACCTTGGTCACCATGGTAGTCATTTGCACCAATATCTCGGGTTTCTGCTTTACGAAAATAGGGCAAGCAGTGCGCATAATCCCAATCTTCAAGCCCTGGAGCTTGTGCCCAGCTATCAAAATCCATGGCATTTCCACGAATGTAGCACATGCCATTTATTAGCGAAGAGCCGCCTAACCCTTTTCCTCGCCCACATTCCATGCGGCGATTGTTCATATAGGGTTCAGGCTCTGTCTCATAAGCCCAGTTATAGCGGCGCCCTTGTAAAGGGTAAGCTAATGCCGCTGGCATTTGCGTGCGAAAGTCGAACCGGTGGTCCGGTCCTCCTGCTTCAAGGAGCAGCACAGTAACATCAGGATCTTCTGTCAGGCGGGTAGCAAGAACGTTACCGGCTGAACCAGCACCGATAATAATGTAGTCATAGACCATTGTTATCTCCTCTGTTTCAGTCAAATTAAGTTATTAAAAAATAGAGGTAAACTCTCCGAGTTCTACTTGAATGGATTTAATTTGAGTATAATTTTGTAAGGTGACAAGCCCATTTTCACGCCCTACACCAGAGTGTTTATAACCTCCGACGGGCATTTGTGCGGGGGATTCCCCCCAAGTGTTGATCCAGCAAATTCCAGCGTCCAATTGGTGAATAACACGGTGTGCTCGCGCAAGATCTTGTGTCACTAATCCTGCTGCTAAACCATAAATCGAGTGATTCGCTCTTTCGATCACTTCCTCTTCAGTACGGTAAATAAGAATGCTCATCACTGGACCAAAGATTTCCTCTTGGGTAATTTGCATTTCATCAGTGCAGTCAGTAAAGACCGTCGGTGCCACATACGCACCATTGGCGAGTTCACCTATCGTTAAGCGTTCTCCACCACACAACACTGTCGCCCCTTCAGTTTTGCCAATCTCAATATAACGCAACACATTTTCCATATGCTTGAAGCTAACTAAAGGACCAAAGTTGGTACTTTCCTCTATCGGGGAGCCAATGCGTATACGTGCGACACGTTCCGCAATTTTGGTTTCAAATGCTGGTTTCAAATGTTCGGGAATAAATACTCGCGTTCCATTCGTGCACACTTGCCCTGAACTGTAGAAGTTCGCCATCATGGCAATATCAGCCGCTTTGTCTAAATCCGCATCATCAAAAATAATTAATGGGGATTTACCGCCAAGCTCCATTGTCACTTCTTTAAGACTTGAACTAGAAGCATTAGACATGACTTTTTTCCCTGTCGCGATCCCACCAGTAAACGATATTTTAGCAATATCAGGATGTTCGGTAAGCCATTGTCCAACCTCGCTTCCCATTCCCGTCACCACATTGAATACCCCTGCGGGCAAACCCGCTTCAGTATAAATTTCCGCCAGCTTTAGCGCTGTTAATGAAGTCATTTCACTCGGTTTAAATATCATCGCGTTACCCGCCGCCAGTGCTGGAGCGGATTTCCATAATGCGATTTGAATCGGATAATTCCATGCCCCAATACCCGCGACAACCCCCAGTGGTTCGCGGCGTGTATAGGCAAATGAAGTTTCACGTAATGGGATTTGCTGACCTTCTAATGCAGGAATCAAACCTGCATAGTATTCGAGGACATCTGCGCCCGTGACAATATCGACTGAACGTGTTTCTGAAAGTGGTTTCCCTGTATCGAGGGTTTCTAAGTATGCGAGTTCATCATTACGCTCACGTAAAATATCTACCGCGCGGCGCAAAATACGCGAACGTTCCATCGCAGCCATTGCTGCCCAAATTTTTTGCCCCTGCTTTGCACTCTCCACCGCCCAGTGAATGTCGTCTAGGCTTGCCGATTGCAAATGAGCAATTACGTCGCCATTGGCTGGGTTTATCGACTCAAACTGCCCACATTCCGGTTGTGAACTATCTACATATCCGCCATGAATATAAAGCTTATGAATGGGTGGAATCTGCATAGTATCTCCTTTGAAAAATAATTAGGTCGAATGTTCTCCTGCGCGAGCCAATTGCATATCAATATATTCGTTAGTGATGCTTAACGCTTCTTCAACGGGAAAAGGTCCATTGCTGAGTGCGCTGCGCAACCATAAGCCATCAATCAGGGCTGCTAGCCCTTTGGCTGCGTGACGTGCGGCAGATTTATTCAACACACGCCCAAACTCATAACTCAGGTTAGAATACAAACGACGGTCATTGACCTGCTGTAAACGGTTAAGATTCGGCTGATGCATACTGCTTGCCCAAAATGCCAACCACGTTTTCATCGCGGCTTCGCTAATTTGGGTTGTATCAAAGTTTCCTTCCACAATCGCTTGAATACGCGCCTTAGGATGTTCACCACTCAACATTCTTAATCGCATCGCGATACCAAAACCCAGTTGATACTGAATATGGCGCATTGTCGCCTCTAATAAACCGCTCTTATCACGGAAATAGTGACTAATAATGCCGGTGGAAACACCTGCTTTACGGGCGATCAGGACAAAGCTAGCTTCCTGCATTCCCACTTCGTTAATCACCGCTAAAGTGGCTTGAATTAACTGCTGTTTACGAATCGATTGAACGCCTATTTTCGGCATGGCATGAGAACCTAATAAAATCATTGAACTCCTTCATTAAACAATTTTTTAATTGAATGTTCAATCAATATTAAATACTATTTATAACAATTGGTTTACAAATAACTCAAGGAGACACCTGTGAAATTTTAAATCTTTGCTATTAATTCAATCTGTTAGCAAAGGATCTAATTTTAAATTTTCATCTAGATAAAACTGTGGAACTGCCAATGACAAACTCAAAAAGTCCAAAAAATGTGCAGAAAGATCAACTCAATCATGTTGTTTTTTTCACCTCCGCCGCCTTAATTTTGGCGTTTTCTTTTTTCACCATTCTGATGACTGACACCGCAAATCAATGGATTATTGCCACACTCGGTTGGGTATCAAAAACCTTCGGATGGTATTACTTACTCGCTGCCACCTTGTATATCGTCTTCGTTATTTTTATCGCGACCTCCCGCTTTGGAAATATCAAATTGGGACCCGAACAATCTAAGCCGGAATTTAGCTTACTCAGCTGGTCAGCCATGTTGTTTGCGGCAGGAATCGGTATCGACTTAATGTTTTTCTCTGTCGCCGAACCCGTGACGCAATATATGCTGCCCCCAACCGGTGAAGGTGAAACCCTTGAAGCGGCTCGTCAGTCGATGGTGTGGACTCTGTTTCACTATGGACTCACGGGCTGGTCAATGTACGCCTTGATGGGCATCGCGCTCGGTTACTTTAGTTATCGCTATAATTTGCCGTTAACCATCCGTTCTGCCCTATATCCGATTTTTGGTAATCGGATTAACGGACCGATTGGTCATACCGTAGATATTGCGGCGGTTCTCGGTACTATTTTTGGTATTGCCACCACCCTCGGCATTGGTGTGGTACAGCTCAATTACGGGTTAAAAGTGCTGTTTGACCTTCCCCAAGGGCTAACCGTGCAAGGCGGGCTGATTTTTCTTTCGGTGATCATGGCGGTGATTTCCGCCACATCGGGGGTCAATAAAGGGATCCGTATTCTCTCGGAACTCAACGTGTTGCTGGCCTTGGGACTGATCCTGTTTATTCTCTTTGTGGGGGATACGGAATTTTTGCTCAATGCGCTGGTACTCAACGTTGGGGATTATGTGAACCGTTTTATGGGCATGACCTTGAACAGTTTTGCGTTTGATAGACCGACCGACTGGATGAATAGTTGGACGCTATTTTTCTGGGCATGGTGGGTGGCTTGGTCGCCTTTTGTCGGGCTGTTTTTGGCGCGAATTTCCCGTGGTCGCACCATTCGACAGTTTGTGATTGGCACCCTAATCATCCCGTTCGTCTTCACGCTACTTTGGCTGTCAATCTTTGGCAACAGCGCCTTATATGAAATCATTCACGGTAATAAAGCGTTAGCCCAAACGGTATTAGAGGCGCCCGAAAAAGGATTTTATTCCCTACTTGAGTTATATCCAGGTTTTGGATTAACCGCTTCCGTCGCCACGATCACAGGATTACTTTTCTACGTAACCTCTGCCGATTCAGGCTCGTTAGTGCTCGGCAATTTCACGTCAAAACTGAGCGACATTAACCATGACTCGCCTAACTGGTTGCGAATTTTCTGGTCGGTAGCAATTGGCTTGTTAACCCTTGGCATGTTAATGACCGACGGAGTACCTGCCCTGCAAAATACCACCGTGATTATGGGGCTACCCTTTAGTTTTGTGATTTTCTTTATTATGGCTGGGCTTTATAAGTCATTGCGATTTGAAGATTATCGCCGCGCCAGTGCCATCAATACCAATGCCCCTGCGCCGCTGTACGGTAACGAACCGATTAAGTGGAAACAGCGTCTGGGACGTGTGATGAATTTCCCGGGAACCACCTACACGCAGCGGATGCTGGATTTGGTCTGTATTCCGGCGATGCAAGATGTGGCGAAAGAGTTGGAATTACGTGGAGCTAAAGTGGAATTTGCAATTCATCCTCTCGCAGAGGAAGAACGACTTAACCACTTAGAGTTAGTTGTCGATCTCGAGGAGGAGCAAAGTTTTATCTATCAAATTTGGCCTCGTCGCTACACAGTGCCAAGCTTTACGTACCGAGCTCGTTCAGGGAAATCCCACTATTACCGCCTTGAAACTTATTTATGGGAAGGGACGCAAGCGAACGACTTAATGGACTACACCAAAGAGCAGGTGATCAGCGATATTCTTGATCAGTATGAAAAACATTTGAATTTTATTCATTTAAGCCGCGAAGCACCGGGAGCCACATTGACCTTTCCTGAAGGGGGCTAAAGAATAGACTAGCATTTTAATTAACAACAAGGCGCTCAATGAGCGCCTTTTGCTTACCACAATACGGATGCGTGTTTATTCGTTTTTATATTTTTGTTCTAACATCGATTGAAACTCTCGTGGGTTGTCCATCCACGATAAATGCCCCGGACAGCCAACCGCACTTGGGTTGATATCACAAGGACGTATATGATTGAGGATGGATTTTTCATCTTCATCCCGCTGTTCTAATAACGATTGATAACTGCGGTCTTTCTGGGCAATTTTTAATTTTGGATCAAATTTGAATTTCTGCTCTTCCCGCAGTTGCTCGATTCCTTGGTAGCTTTCATTATATAGCCGATCAATGGGTGATTTTTCTTTAAATGACAAGTCGGTGGCAAAGCCCAAATGAGCAGAAAAAATAAGAAAAAAGACAACAATAACCTTTTTGAACATATGGATACCTACTGTAAATGCATAATTTGGCATTATATGCACTTACTACACATAGGAGTATAAAATATATTTTAAATTTTCAAATTTTATTAATTATCATTTAGTTAACTTAAATTGATTATAAAATCAATTGTTTGAATAACACCAATGACTATAGTTATTGTTTATGCCTGTTTTATTTATCACTCTCACTATTAAGCGCCACATTAATCCATCCCGCTACGCAAAAACAGACAGAAAAACAGGCAATTTTCTAAATTTCGAGCTAAACCTATAGTAGCGTTTTTATTTGAGAGGGAATGACATGGAGCCAGTGAATAACCACATCACCTATAAAGTGAACCATTCGATTTCGGTGGATGATTTTTTGAATTTATTGCAGCAGTCCCCACTGGATACGTTTGTGCCGACTGACGATGTCGCGTTGCTGGATTCGATGTTAAATAATGCAGATTTATTGATCAGTGCTTGGGTAGATGAAAAAGTGGTGGGTTTTGCTCGTTCGATTACGGACTTTAGTTTTTGCTGTTATATCTCTGAAATTGCGGTAGATACTCAGTATCTCCATCAAGGTGTCGGTAAGCATTTGCTGCGCCTAACCGCCGAGGAATTGCCCCCCGAGTGTCATTTAATTTTTCGCTCCACCCCCGACTCCCAAAACACCTACCCCAAACTCGGCTTCACTCCCTGCCCCAATACATGGCATATCTCCGCCAAAAGCTTTCTAGACAAAATGAAGTCCTAAAATACCGAGACTTTGTTTCACCCTTGTTTTTGCTTTGGTTTTGGTTTTGGTTTTGGTTTTTCCTTTGACCTTGACTTTTTCCTTTGACCTTACCCAACCATAGCTCTAAATAATTCGCGTTGTGGCAAGGCGGCGAATACGCTAAGCCCTAGGAGCATACACAAGTATGTGACTAGGGTTAGCTTATGAAGCCAATACAGTCACAGCGTGAAGTATGACGAGCTACGATCTCAACTTAGAGCGCAACCTCTTAATGGCTTGGCTGTGTAATTGACTAACCCTCGACTCCCCCACCTCTAAAACCGCACCAATCTCTTTCAAATTCAGCTCTTCTTGGTAATACAGCGTCAGGACCATTTTTTCGCGCTCTGGCAATTGATCTATCGCTGCCACAATTTGGTCTTTCAGGCTAGATTCCATCAATAAGCTTAATGGGTTGCCACCATCATCTTCATCCATTGATGGCTCACAGCTTTCCCCATGCACTTCGTGCCATTCATCGTAGGAGAATAGCTGGCTATTGTTGGTATCCAGCAGCACTTGGCGGTATTCCGACAGATCAATATCCAGCGCTTTGGCAATCTCAGGCTCTGTGGCACTGCGCCCAAGGCTTTGCTCAAGTTCACCAATGGCTTTGGTCATTTCACGGGCTTGGCGACGCACACTACGAGGAACCCAGTCACGGCTACGCAGTTCATCGAGCATAGATCCGCGGATCCGCTGTACGGCATAGGTGGCAAAAGAGGCACCTAATGAGGCGTCGAAACGTTCTAATGCGTGGAGTAGCCCGATGCCACCCGCTTGAATTAAGTCATCGATATCAACGCTGGCAGGAAGTCGGACTTGCAGTTTCAGGGCTTCATGGCGTATTAGAGGGTAATAACGCTCCCATAGGCTATTTTTATTAATGACACCTTCGGCAGTATATAAATCACTCACAACCTGAATCACCCTTCAAGTTTTAACTAAAGGTAGCCATTATCTGTGTTACGCGTAATTTCAATCCGCAGAGTAAGGCACTAAATCAGCCGTTATTCTTTTTATCCTAAATAAATTTGATGAAACCCGACATTTTTTGATTCTATTTTTTGCGTTTTCTTTTGGACTTGCCCTTGCCTTTGACCTTGTTTTTGACCTTGCCTTTGACCTTGCCTTTGACCTTGTTTTTGACCTTTGTTTTGACCTTAACAATGCCAAAGCGCGCCCTAAATAATTCGTGTTGCAGCTAGGCGGCAAGCTGGATTATCCCTAGGAGCATACTGAAGTATGTGACTAGGGTAATTTAGTGCAGCCAACAACGCTGCGGCGCGAAGTAGAACGGGCAAAAAAAAGACCAGCAAAGCTGGTCTTTAATAAACTATAAAAGTCTAAATTAACGTAACAGGCTCAGAACACCTTGTGGAACTTGGTTAGCTTGTGCTAACACTGCAGTACCTGCTTGTTGCAGAATCTGACCACGGCTCATGTTAGAAACTTCTGTCGCGAAATCAGCATCTTGGATACGGCTACGTGCTGCGCTCAGGTTGTTAACAGAGTTGTTCAGGTTGTTGATAGTCGATTGCAGACGGTTTTGGATAGCACCTAAGTCTGAACGGAAGCTATCAACTTGCGCTAATGCTTTGTCTAAAGTGTCTAATGGTTTCATTGCTGATAATTCTTTTTCAGTCATTTCAGCTTTACCATCAGTAAACTTAATTGTTGATGCCGCGCCAGCAGCACCATCAGTAACAGCGAATTCAGTCTCTACTGTATGCTCTTTGCCATCTGCGGTTTTACCAACTACGTATACTTTGTTACCGTCAGCTTCACCTTTATCATCAAGTTTCTGATAAACTTTAGCTTCAGTGAAAGAAGCATCAGCTCCTGCTACTTTGAATTTCATCGCCTTCAGTGCTGTCTCACTAGCACCGTCACCTACAGGTTTACCTACTGGTCCACCCATTTTATCAAAGTCAGATAAAGAAAGTTCTTTACCCATTGTTTTGCCTGCGCTCGCATCAAAATCAGCTAAGCCTAAAGTTGTGCTGTCTACTTTTTTCAGACCGATAGAGATAGTTTCTTTATCGTTAGTACCCACTTGAACACTCATGCTGGTGTCTTTAGTTAATACTTTTACGCCGTTGAACTGAGTTTGTTCAGAGATACGGTTGATCTCTTCCATACGCGCTTGAACTTCTTTATTGATAGACTCGATGTCGCTCTTAGAGTTAGTGCCGTTTTGTGCTTGAACAGTCAGTTCACGAACGCGTTGTAAGTTATCGTTGATTTCGTTAACTGCGCCTTCAGCGGTTTGTGCGATAGAGATACCGTCGTTTGCGTTACGTGCAGCCTGAGTTAAACCTTTAACGTTTGCAGTGAAACGGTTAGCGATTGCTTGACCCGCAGCGTCATCTTTTGCGCTGTTGATACGTGAACCAGAAGATAAACGCTCAATCGCAGTACCCAGTACGCCCTGTGAACGGTTTAAGTTGTTCTGAGTAGTCAGAGACAGAATGTTGGTATTGATAACCTGTGCCATAATGTATTGTCCTTTTTATCTTAATAGTCGATTAAGCACGCTGGCTTAACTCGGTAAATGTTGTCAGCAATAACATTATCGGCGGCACCCAAAACCCCTTTAGCCCTTTTTATAAAAATCTTTCATATTTCGAGGCTAAAGCCCGCTGGAGTCGGCTTTTTTTACACGAAAATTTTTATTAAATTCTTTTTTTATCGTTAATTTCCTCATCATTTTTATTCAATAAGCCTAATTACCTGCCTTTTACGGTTTAACTCCCCCCATTATTATTTCGCCGAATAGTCTAATATTTTTCCCCAATTCGCCGATAAAGGACTAAATACGAATTTATTTTCAGGGTTTATATTCAGGAGAGATTTATGGCAGGCATATCCACACTCGGTATCGGGGCTAACTTAGACTTAAATGTGCAAATGGATCAATTAGAGGCAATGGAAAGACGCCGTCTCGATCCGTTAACACAACAAAAAGCCAGCTATGATGCGCAAATCAGTGCATTTGGTAAGATGCAATCTTCATTAGAAAAACTGAAAAAAGCAGCGGAAGATCTTAAAAAATACGAAGATATCAGCACCACCAAAGTCAGTGGTGAATATAAAGCCTTTGACGTGAAAACCGACGGTAAAGCTATTGCAGGTGTACATGATGTTAAAGTCACCCAACTGGCAAAAGCGCAAACTATTGCGACAAAAGGCGTTGATGATAATAAAAAATTATTAGGTAACGGCGCAGCAGAACGTACCATTACAATCACTCAGCCGTCACAAAAAGAAGATAAAGATAAAATTGTTATCAAACTCGATAATGAACACACTTCATTGATCGAGCTCGCAGATGCGATTAATAAAACCGATAAAGGCGTTTCGGCTTCTGTTATTAAAGATAAAGATAACCAATATCATCTTGTTGTTACGTCTAAAAAAGCAGGAACCGATAATCGTATCTCCATCAATGTAGAGGGAGATGACAATCTTGCTGCTATGTTGAATGTGCAGTCTGAAATAGATAAAGATGGCAAGGTCACATTAAAGACAGACCCTACAACAGGCATGGATCCTAAAGTTGATCCACAAAACGCACAATTAATCATTGATGGTTTCGAATTAGAATCTCAAACCAACGAAGCCAAAGACCTATTCCCTGGTTTAACCCTGTCTTTAAAGAAAGAGAGTGAAGAGGGAAAATCAGAGCATTTAATTATCTCTGAAGATATTGAGCCTGCTAAAGCTAAAATTAAAGCGTGGGTGGATGCGTATAATGAATTCCAAACCTTAGCCAAAGAGCTTACTAAATATACCCCAACGGAAAAAGGGACAGCACCGGATAAAACCAATGGTCCATTAATTGGCGATTCTACCTTACGTGCAATTCAAAGCACCTTACGTACCCAAGTGCGTAGCCCACAAGATAGCGGTGAATTAAACCTGCTGAATAAAATGGGCATTAAGCAAAAACTGGACGGTACGTTAGAAATCGACAGTAAAAAACTTGATAATGCCCTGAAAGATAACCCATCGAGTGTGAAAGTATTCTTTGCCGGTGACGGCGAAAAAACTGGATTTGCTACCGAAAACTTTAATTTCTTAAAAGATACCTTAGATAGCAAAGAAGGTACGTTGCATAACGCCACAGATGGCGTACAGAAGAAAAAGAAAAGCATCGATAAACGTATCGAGCAAACCAATAAACAAATTGAAAACACCATGGATATTTATCGTCGTCAGTTCCAAAACCTCGATAAAATGATGAGTTCATTAAATAGCACCACTAATTCATTAGGCAGACTTTTAGGTTAACCGCATGTATCAACGTAAAGCCAATCAAGCCTATCAGCAGGTCAGTTTGGAGAGTGAAATCGCCAATGCGACCCCGTATCAACTGATCCAAATCCTGTTTAAAGGGGCCTTAAGTGCCCTTAAACGGGGAGAGATTTTTATGGAACAGGGGAACATTGCTGAAAAGGGTAAAGAAATCTCAAAAGCCATCGACATCATTGACACGGGATTGAAACAATCGCTAAATTACGAGGCTGGTGGCGAACTTGCCGAAAATTTAGCAAGTTTGTATGAATACATGACGCGGCAATTGCTCCGCGCCAACATAGAAAACAACGTGACTTATGTCCAAGAAGTTTACCAATTACTCTCCGATATCGCCTCTGCATGGCAACAAATCGGTGCAAATGTGGATGAAAGATAACCAGGTGGACAATAAAAATCCTATCTATTTACTTGAAATATATCGTAATGTCTTAATATTAAGTGAAAACTTAGTTTCGCTCGCACAGTCAGGGGAATGGGAGACATTAATCTCCCGAGAAACTGAATATGTCCTTGCCGTTGAGAATTTAACGGCTTTGACTCAAGAATATGAGCAGGAACAACCTATTACTGACGACTTTGTGCAGTTACTACACCAGATCATTGAAAACGAACGAGTGACAAAAGAATACTTACAAAATCATTTGAATTTTTTAAGTAAAGAAATCAAACAACTCGACCAACAAAAGGTATTGAATAATAGCTACGGCCAATTTGATCAACCCGATGCTCCAAGGGTTATTAAACCCCTTGAGTAACAGGTAAAGTGTCAGGCAGTTAACCTGACGCTTAACTTAATAGGACAACCCAATTGGCACAAAGCACGCAATAGCAGCTCCCCGAATCACACTTGTTGGGTCTCGGGAAGCCGTAAAATAGATGGGAATACTGCTGTTTTAATCTTTACTGCTGTTTTAATCTTTGCTGTTTTTTGAGCTTTTTCAACAACATATTGCGCTTTAACGTGGATAAGTGGTCAATAAACACTTTACCGTTTAAATGGTCAATTTCATGTTGCATGACAATAGCTAAAAACTCATCACTGTCGACAACAAACTCGTTGCCATCACGATCAAACGCCTTTACCTTCACACGCAAAAAGCGTGGAACATCTGCATACACATCTGGTACTGATAAACACCCCTCTTGATAGCTAGTCTCCCCTTCGCTCTCAATAATTTCAGGGTTGATAAATACCATTGGCTCATTACGTTCTTCCGAAATATCAATCACCATAATGGCTTTGGTTTCGGCGATTTGCGTTGCCGCCAGCCCGATACCATTATCAGTGCTGTACATGGTTTCAATTAAATCATCGACCAATGTTTGTACTGCTGCGAAATCCGTAACGGGACTGCACTGAATACGCAATCTTTCATCTGGAATTTCAATAATTTCTCTTACTGCCATAGCTAAAATCCTGTTGATTCAATTACTTTTACTCAAGTCTATGGAATTAGTATCGCCCTTTTTTTACGTATAAAAGATGCAAAAAATGGCAAAGTCACTTGAATATGAAAATTTCACAGAAAAATAACATGATCTGAGAAAAAACACACCTGAAATCACCAGAAAATTCACCGTGTAACCCCGTTCTACAGGCGGAACTTGAAATAATAGATGACGCTCCAGATAACCTGCATTAAATTGTATTTGTAAATTTTTCAGCACTAAAAATGATTTTGATCCCAAAACATAAATCTGAATTAACACTCGCAGGATAATTTAACTATTATTTTATTTCGACTTTCTATTAAATAGTTCCATTAACATAAAATTTACATGCAACAATTCTCAATCTATTTGATGATAAACATCACAGAGAATACATAAACCAACGTAAGCTTACATTTTTAATAATTAATCATAATTCTTATCTTTGCTTTTTCTGCTATTTAATTGATGATGAACCTCTGCTCGATTTTGTTACTCACATTTTTCATCTTAATAAATGGAGTTTTTATGAAATTAAAACCGATTATCGCTGCCCTAATTGTTCTGTCTACAACAGCGACTTTTACCGCACAAGCTAATTCCACAGCGCCCGTTGCAAAATCGGCGGTTAGTGCGAAGAAAATGAATGCTTACGAAGACATTATGATCGACAAAGTTTGGGTAACGACCCAAGCGTTAGATCAAGATAAAAAAGACGTGCCAGCAACTGATAAACAAGTGGCTAACTTCTTTGGACTCGCAGAATATTACCCAGACGGCACATTCAAAATGCTAACTCTGGAAGGTGCGCCAAAAATGCAAGGTGATTGGTCATTTAGCGAAGACGGTAAAAGCCGTTCACTGACCGCTAAAGATGACAAAGGTGAAGTATTATTCACTCGCGTGGTTGAGAACGTTACCGTTACACCTGAAGAGTATACTTACCGCATCTACCCATCACAGGATGATAAAACCAAATATTTTGATATCGTCCATAAAGTGAAAAAATAATTTTTTAGGGCATGTATAATTTTCTTATACATGCCTATTTCATGTTTAATAGAAAACCAATTATTCGAATAACAATTAATAATTAACAAGATTTAACCCTCGCTATTTCACATACCAATCCCATTGTATTAATTCAAGTCAAACACGATTTTTCCGAGTTAATTAAATTAAAAAACGGATTTTACCCACCTCTCTATATCAATTATTATTCTTCCTCCTATCATAAACATCGATTGATATTAATAATCGATATTTATTCTTTTTACGTTATATGGATATTTCGTTATGAAAAATAAACTACTTAGTACAGCAGGTGTCGCTATACTCTCATCATTATCCACCCAATCATTTGCAATTGCTAATAATTACCAAGACGCTATCAATGCACCGTATGATTATCCAGAGCATCGGCATGAAGATAACAGAAATATTCTTGATATCGAAAATAATAAAAAATTCAGTGAAAATATTAATAAATATATCGAAATAGCCGATACCATGACACCCGTTATTGATGTTATCTCTTACGCTATTGAAACAACGTCACCGCTCATAAAGAAAATACCTGAATTAAAAGAAAAAAAACCTACTCACTACGATTCTACTGCTTTTGACCTTCCATATATACCAAATGATCCTCTATCAAGTTTTCCACTAAATCACTTTAGTAACCTAGAAGGAAAAATAGCAGATCATGACCATGAAATCGGTTCATTAAATATGTCTATTAATAATTTAAACAAAAAAAATAATGATCAGGATAAGAGCAATAGTGAAAATAGAGCTGAAACAATAAATTCTATTCAAAACGTAAAGGATGATTTATCTAACGTAGAAAAAAAACTCAATGATAGTGAAATAAAAAATAAAAAATACGTTGATGATGCAGTATCTAAAAATGAAGCGATGGCAACTTTATTAATTAATGATGTCAACAAGCTGCATGAGGAAGACACACAACAACTGAATGTCGCTATCAAAAAGCTTGATAAGCAAAACACTCTGCACACACGACAGTTCAAACAAATCAATTCTCGATTTGAACAACTGGAAAGTAAAATCAACCAAACAGCTCGCGATGCAAATGCAGGTATTGCCTCCGTTGCCGCCATGACCAATATTCCTTATTCTACAGGTACACGTTTTAGTGCAGGCTTAGGGGTGGGGAACTTTAAAAATGGCAAAGCCATTGCAGCAGGCGCTCAATACCAAATTAAGCAAAATTTAAATGTCCGCAGTTCTGTTTCTTGGAATAATTCCGATAGTACCGTTATCGGTGCCGGTATTGCTTACGGCTGGTAATTCTTAACCCATAATTATCTTTATTCTTCTCGCCATATTTATTAGCATCAATGTAAATTGATGCTAATTTTTCTTTAACGATTAATTATCAATACCACTGTTTAATTTCTTACTATTAAATTTAAATCATTCAAAGCACTATTAGGCATACATTAAACCTTTTCTTCACATTTATTATTCATCATTTAATTGCAACACCTGACATCACTCTATACAATGCTCAGCTTTCTCAAATTCATTATCTTAACTTATTCATAAAGTCATTACTGTGAAACTACTTTTTTCTCTTTCATTAACGACCGCGATTCTTTCTGGATTATGGGCATGGGTAGCTGATGTCTTCGGGCTAATCAGTTGGGCGGGATTCTTAGGATGTACAGCGTATTTTGCCTATCCTAAAGATGGAATAAAAGGATTGCTTGTCACTGCATTAACTGCACTCAGTGGTGTAGCTTGGGGTTTGGTCATTATTCACAGTGATAAGTTCACTCATGACTTACCGAACTTTTCAGGCTATTTAGTCACCACGATTATCGCATTTGTCATGTGTTTTCAAGCTCATAAATCATGGCTTGCCTATATTCCAGGAACCTTTATTGGCGCCTGTGCAACATTTGCAGCGCAAGGCAATTGGCGCTTAACTATTCCATCACTTATTGTGGGTGTTTTATTTGGTTACGCTATGAAGCAAAGTGGTCTCTGGTTAGTCAAAAAACTGGATAAAGCCCCTTGACGCATAATGAGGGTATCCAAGTACCCTCTGGCGATAAAAATAAATTACGTTTATTTATAGGATATCGACGCTGCGCTAATTTTATTTGTTAAGCAGCCAGTTATTTTAATATTTGAGTTTGATAGGTATGCTGTATTCATGAGTTGGAACATTGCCTTACCATAATCATTTCCAACTGATTCTAATACAGATATCTCCTTGGTATTGGTATCACCATCTCGCAGCGTTATCGTGAAAAAGGCCCTTTTATTATTGACATCTTGTTCACCTAACGTGATAGTTGATATTCTTTTTTCTTTGTTTAGATACGTACTACAATTGTCTGAAAATACTTTGTTTATATTAATTTGATTTGCCATAGAAAAGCTTGAAATTAATAAGCAAGTTAGTAACGCTATTTTTTTCTTCATTAAACGAATCCTATTTTTAAAATTTATTGATTAAGTGATTTACACATCCGGTTGAATAAGAAAACATAGTATGAACTGATAGATCAGGAAGAATAGCCATATATACGAATCCATCATCATCGTAAGTTAGGTTACAAAGAAAATAGTCATTAGTTTTATATTTGTATCCGGATGCTGTTTCTACCTCAACAGTCCAGTAATCAAAGTGAGATAAAAAACCTGTCTCATATGGAAATGGATATCCCTGTTTACTTGTACTCATATTCTTCATCTTACTGTAATCCGCTGTAATATGACGCATTTCATGAGGATAGTCCGTAGAGTGTGTAACAGTCACTGATTTAAGTTCCTGTAAAGAACAGTTCATCACATAGAAATACCCAGTGTGGTCCGTTGAAAGTGCCTTTTCTGTTACGTTGTTCATTTGCCTCCAATTTTTTTAAAAAGTTAACTATGACAGCCACCTGATTCTGAAAATTTTATATATAATTTGAAGTTTTTAATCACATTAATAATAACAACACCATTGTCCCAATATCGGATGTTACATTCATTCTTTCTGTAGGATATTATTTTCCCCGTTGGTGTCTTAAAGTCTATATCCCAATAATCAGAATCACTGCCTGACATTACTTTATATATGAATTCACAACCAGAATCAGCCATTTCCAAATTTTGTAATCTATCAATTTTTTGCGTTGATTTCTTTCCTTTTAGCCCTGAATAATGACTTACCACAATAGAGTTAATTGTTTCTCCACTACTATTTAATATAAAGAACACGCCTTTTTTTGTAGTATCCTTATCACTTTCTTTATTAATGTCACTATTCTCAAATTCTTTATTAATTTCATTAATCATAAAATATTCACTATTATTTAATTTATAAAACAAATGCTAATTTAGTATATTATCTATTTACCTCATATTGAATGCGAAATGGTTATATTAAAATTAGCAAGAAGTGATAATAATAGAATGGCTGATTTTCAGAAATGTGAATAAAAATTATCAGCAATAGAAAAACGCATGATAGCCTTAGAAGAACAGCATAAAACAGAGGCAAGCTAAAAATCTATCCACTCAGCCCCATGATGGGCTGAGTGCTTTATACCCACTAAGTCAATACTGGTTATTTTTTACTAAATAAGAAGATACAAAGACCAAATAATGCAATGCATGCACTGCCTATAATGTAATTTCTTCTATCAAATGCCAATCCTATATCATTGATTATCTCACCATAAGCGGTTGGTATACTTGTATCCATGTTAAAAGAAAGTATACCCACAACGATACCTAGAAATAAAAGAACGATACCAAATGTTTTCATTCCATTCCTCCGTATAATTAGTCATCTTAACTAATTGTAGTCTGAGAATTAGAATAAAGGCGATACATACAGCACAACTAGGCGAGTTCGACCAACAAAAAATGCACCCAAATAGATGGACGCGGGCGCTAACCCTGCATTCATTGTCAAGACAATGGGATACACATCATCAAAGATGGACACATGGTGTAGATAGAGCGAGGATGACAGAAAATAACGTAAACTAAATTGATATTTTGAATAGAAATGCCCCATCACTGCCCCATAAAGGCAATGACAAGGCAGTTAATTCATAATATTCAAATAGATAAATACATTACACTGGCATCGACATAATTTCTTGATACGCCGATACTAGCTTGTTACGTACTTGAATACCCATTTGTAGGCTCAAACTCGATTTTTGCATATCCACCATCACGTCATTTAATGAAACATCGGGTTTTCCGAGGGTGAAATCTTGCACTTTTTGTGCAGATTGCACGCGGGTTTCATTGATTTGGTTCACTGATGCCACTAAATGATCGGCAAAGCCAACAGGCTCTACAACGGGTTTGGTGTTATAGGCAGCTTGGGTCGCCACAACATTTAATTGGGAAACAACCCCTTCAATAGCTTGAATAGTCATTCTGATCTCTTCGGTTAAGCTCGATTAATCAATAATTGAGCAAAAAATTGCCACTACGAATTTTAGTTTGCCTACCCTACCACACCGTTTTTTACTTGAAGCCGATAAATAACACCAAAATTATAGGCTGATTCCGTCATTAGATTGCATCAAGACAATAAATAATAGCAGCGTAAAAAAATGAGGTTACGAAGAGGGAAATAAGATTGTTTCACCAAACGTATATTCATCCGTTTAGTTTGCATAGCAGGGAATATTTATGAGTACCGCATCTAAAGATACGGGGGAGGCCAAAAAAGGTTTTGCCTCACTGATCGAAAGCATCAAAGCCGACCCTAAAATACCATTAATTATTGCCGGTGCTGCTGCGATATCTATTATTGTCGCCCTGCTCCTCTGGTTCCGTAGCCCTGACTATCGAGTGCTACTGAGTAACCTTAGTGCAAAAGATGGTGGCGACATCGTCAGCCAACTGACCCAGATGAACGTCCCTTATCAAATCGCGGATAACGGTAGCGCTATTCTAGTGCCTGCCGATAAAGTCCATGAATTACGTTTAAAACTGGCACAGTCAGGATTACCTAAAGGTGGTAATACTGGTTTTGAACTGCTTGATAAAGAACAATTTGGTATCAGCCAATTTAGTGAACAAATTAACTACCAACGAGCCCTCGAAGGGGAATTGTCTCGCACTATTGAATCCCTCAGCCCAGTTCAAAGCGCGCGAGTACATTTAGCGATCCCGAAGCCAACCTTATTTGTTCGCGAACAAAAACTCCCGACCGCATCGGTCACCGTTGGTTTATTACCGGGCAGAATGTTGGATGAAGGACAAATCAGCGCCATCGTCCACATGGTATCCAGCAGCGTAACGGGCTTAACTGCCGCAAACGTGATCATTGTTGACCAAACGGGTCGTTTGCTAACCAACAACGATAACAGCCAACAATCTGCAAACAGCGCACAAATCAAAATGACCAAAGAGATGGAAGCCCATCTCAAAGAGCGAATCGAAGATATCCTGTCCCCGTTAGTTGGTCGTGCCAATATCCATGCACAAGTCACCGCGCAAATGGATTTCTCGAAAGTTGAGCAAACGTCTGAAGAATATAAACCAAACCAAACACCTGACGCCGCGGCTGTCCGTTCACGTCAAAACAGCGAAAGTCTCCAAAATAATAATGGTGGTCCAAGCGGTGTACCGGGCGCATTATCTAACCAACCAGTAAGTGCACCAAGCGCACCTATCGATGGTAATAAAGAAAACACCGATGGGAAAACCGCAGGGAATACCCGTAATGGCACCCTCAATACCCAGCGTGATGAAACCACGAACTACGAAGTGGATCGCAAAATTAGCCACACTCAACGTCAAATTGGTGTCGTAGACCGATTGTCTGTTGCAGTGATCGTCAATTACCAATCCCAAGAAGGTGAAAAAGGTCCAGAAATGAAACCTTTACCACCTGAAATGCTGCAACAAATTGATGCGTTAACGCGTGAAGCCATGGGCTATTCCGCACAACGTGGCGACTCTATCAATATTACAAACTCCTTATTTACTGACGATACGCCAGTGATTGAAGAGCCATCGTTATTGAGCAGTCCACAAGTTATTAGCCAAGCTTTAGATTACGGCAAAATTGTGCTGATCGCGTTGATTGCTTGGTTTATGTGGCGCTTTGGTATCAAGCCTCAGTGGGTGAAATACCGCAAAACCCAACAAGCGCAAATCGATGCTGAAATGTCCATTGCTAATGCATCTCAAGTCAAAGCGCCGTTCGTGGTGGAAGAAGAAATTAGTGAAGATATGGACGAGAAAACCCGTCGCCGTCTCACTCGCCAACGTGTTAGCGCTGAAATTCAAAGCCAGCGTATTCGTGAAATGGCAGAGAAAGACCCTCAAGTCGTGGCAATGGTTATCCGTCAGTGGTTAGGAAAATCCCAATGAATTTAACTGGAACAGAAAAAAGCGCCGTGATGTTAATGACTCTCGGCGAAGATCAGGCGGCGGAAGTTTTTAAACACCTGAATCCAAAAGAAGTTCAGCAGCTGAGTATGGCCGTGTCTAACATGCGCCAAATCTCGAACAACGAACTGGCTGAAGTTTTGACTGAGTTTGAAGAGTCGGCAATTCAGTTTGCCGCTTTAAATATCAACACCAACGATTATCTGCGTTCTGTGTTGGTCAAAGCGCTTGGGGAAGAACGCGCAGCCAGTCTATTGGAAGATATTTTCGAGAAACAAGAGACAACCTCGGGTATCGAAAGCCTCAACTATATGGAACCACAAACGGTTGCCGATATTATTCGCGACGAGCATCCACAGATCATCGCAACTATTTTGGTTCACTTAAAACGCAACCTAGCTGCCGATGTTTTAGAATTATTCGAAGAGCGTCAGCGTAATGACATCATGCTGCGTATCGCAACATTCGGTGGTGTTCAACCGGCTGCATTAGCTGAGTTGACTGAAGTTCTGAATAACCTGCTAGACGGTCAGAACCTCAAGCGCAGCAAAATGGGTGGCATAAGAACTGCGGCAGAAATTATCAACCTGATGAAAAATCAGCAAGAAGAAAGCGTTATCGATGCTATGCGTGATTACGATGGTGAACTGGCTCAACGCATTATCGACGAAATGTTCCTGTTCGAAAATCTCATCGAAGTGGACAACCGCAGCATTCAGCGCATCCTGCAAGACGTGTCTACCGACTCGCTGGTTATTGCCCTCAAAGGCAGCAACCAAGCACTGCGCGACCACTTCCTCAACAATATGGCAGCGCGTGCAGCCGAAATTGTCCGCGACGATTTGGAATCTCGAGCGCCAGTACGTATGTCACAAGTGGAAACCGAGCAGAAGGCTATCCTGATGATCGTTCGTCGCTTAATGGAGAAAGGCGAAATCGCCATCGGTGGTGGAGACGACGTGTATGTCTAATTCCTCTAAAAATAACCAACAATGGCAACCTTGGCAGTTACGGGAGCTTAATCAGTGGGATCTAAACTCATCAGCCATCCCACCGTTAGGTGATGTTCCTGAGCCAAGCGTACCGAAAGTGCCCTGCTTAGAGCCTAAAGAAGTGCTCGAACAAATTAATTTGTTGGATAACATCAAAGAAGATGCTCAAAAAACAGGCTTCCAACAAGGTTTTGAAAAAGGTCAAAAAGAAGGATATCAAGCAGGTTTCACTGAAGGTTTGCGCGCGGGTGAACAGCAAGGTAGTGAGCAAGCTCTCGCAATTCAGCAACCCGTGATTGAAACATGGCAAAAATTACTGTCTGAGTTTCATTATTCACTGGATACCTTTGATACGGTAGTAACCACCAAGTTACTGCAAATTGCACTGACTGCGGCAAAGCAAGTGTTGGGGCAATCCACCGTATGTGATGGCACTGCATTATTAGAAGAAATTAGTCATTTATTACAGCAAAAACCGATTTTTGCGAGCCAACCTGAGCTGCACGTTAACCCGAATCACGTGGCATTAATTGAGCAACATTTAGGCTCACTGTTAGATCTTAATGGCTGGCGTTTAGTGGCCGACCCAAGCTTGCATATGGGTGGCTGCCGCGTTGTTGCTGAAGATGGTGAAATTGATATGACGGTAGCAACTCGCTGGCAAGAACTGTGCCGTCTGTATGCACCGGAGAGCTTGTCATGACCGCAAGATTAGGTCGCTGGATTGCCTCACTGGATGACTTAGAGTCACGCATGAAAGGCATTCCCATGGTGCGCCGTTATGGGCGCCTGACTAAAATAACGGGACTTGTGATGGAAGCCGAAGGCATTAAAATGCCTCTCGGTGCCACTTGCTATATCGAACGTATTATTAATGGTGGAACCGACGAAGTTGTCTGTGAAGTCGTTGGCTTCAACGGCAACCGCATGTTGTTGATGCCGTTATCTGACCTCGAAGGCATTTCCCCCGGGGCTCGAGTTTATGCTCAATCATCGGGTGATGATGGGCAAACTAGCCGACTATTACCGCTAGGAAATGAGCTACTGGGTCGCGTACTGGACGCCCAAGGTACGCCGCTTGATGGCAAAGGTCCGTTGGAAACCAAACAACGTGCGCCATTGATCACCCCGTCTATCAACCCACTTGAACGTACCCCCATCCACGATATTCTCGATGTCGGCGTCCGTGCAATTAACTCACTGTTAACGGTGGGACGCGGTCAACGTATGGGACTATTTGCAGGTTCTGGCGTTGGGAAAAGTGTGTTGCTCGGTATGATGGCGCGTTTCACTCAAGCTGACATTATTGTCGTCGGGCTTATCGGTGAACGTGGGCGTGAAGTTAAAGATTTTATTGAAAATATTTTAGGGGCTGATGGCTTACGTCGTGCCGTCGTTGTCGCTGCCCCTGCGGATGTCTCTCCATTATTGCGTATGCAAGGGGCATCTTATGCCACTCGCATTGCCGAATATTTTCGCGACCAAGGCAAAAGCGTTCTACTCATCATGGATTCACTGACCCGCTACAGTATGGCACAGCGTGAAATTGCCCTTGCTGTCGGTGAACCACCAGCAACCAAAGGCTATCCACCGTCGGTATTTGCTAAACTTCCCGCTCTCGTCGAACGCGCAGGGAATGGAAAAAATGGGGGGTCGATTACCGCATTTTATACCGTACTGACTGAAGGGGATGACCAGCAAGATCCTATCGCTGACTCCGCACGAGCCATTTTAGATGGGCATATCGTCTTGTCACGCTCCTTAGCTGAATCTGGGCACTACCCTGCCATTGATATCGAAGCCTCCATTAGCCGTGCAATGACCGAGCTGATAGAGAAGGATCACTACCGTAAAATCCAACGCTTTAAACAATTAACATCCAGCTACCAACGTAACCGAGATCTCATTAACGTCGGTGCTTACGCCATGGGCAGCGATCCTATGCTCGATACGGCGATTCAGTATTACCCAAGAATGTCGAAGTTTTTACAGCAAGATATTGATGAACGTTGTGATTATCAAACCGCTTGTGAACAACTGGCTCATGTTGTTCCCAATGAATAACGAGGAATGTGATGTCCAATAGTCATGCATTAACAACCCTACTGAGCTTAGCAGAAGAAGCTTCGGAGGAAGCGGCTAAAGTCCTTGCTCAAGTTCGCCAAACACATACCCAAATGGCGGAACAGTTGCACATGTTGGAAAATTATCAGTCAGAATATCGGCAGAAATTAAATCAAACATTGAACATAGGCATGGACTCGGACAAGTGGCAGAACTACCAGCAATTTCTCGTGACTTTAGAACTGACTATTGAACAACAGCAGCAACAGTTAACGCTCTGGGAACAACGTGTGAATGACGCTAATCGTCATTGGCAAGAAAAACAGCAACGAGTTAACGCATTCGATACGTTGATCCAACGTGCGGAGCACACGCAAAACCAACGTCAAAATCGCTTAGAGCAAAAACAAATGGATGAGTATGCTCAACGCGCGACTTTACGGAGAACCCAATAAATGGACGTCAATGCAAATATGCTGCCGGTCACCCCAGCAGCGAATTCCGCCAAAGAATCACCGCGGGATAAGCAAATTGATGAAAACCAAGCATCCGCTCTGCCGTTTCAGGCGATGCTTGAAAACCAGCAATCCCCCGAAAAAAATAGCGAAAATTCGCCAACACTCAATGGCAGTGCGAACGAAACGCCATTGAATCAACAAATCAGTGAGCAAAAACAATCTGAAGCAACGACTGTTGCCCCAGATAAACCTGCTCCTGAAACATTGGCAACAGATAAACCTGTTTCTGGTGAAGCGCAGCTGATTGAAAAACAGCAAGCAGAAAATACGTTGGCACAGCTTAATTTCCGTCGTGATCTCAATGCACAATCACCACTGCAAGCAGATCTTCTCACAGGTAAACAGGGTGACGAACAAGCGTTAGTCAATCAGTTAAAGCAAGCGATGGATGAACGTATTCAAGCTGCGACTCATCCTCAGATCAATGCTGATAAACCATCAGCCACTCCGTTTACCCAAACTTTGCAACAATTGAGTGATGTCGCGCGCAACGTAACCCCCTTTGATGACAAAACGTTAGCCGGTGCGCAATTGCAGCTTGCAGGTGAAGAGTCTGAGCTAACACTACCTTTAATGGGTAAAAAAGAGGTGGGTGAGCGTCGTGATCAGGCTCTATTTGCACTGGATAATCCACGCGCAATCCCAACCAAAGATCTGAATCAAGATGCGATGTCACTGGGTAAAAAAACACCGAGTACAGAATCACTGTCACAAATCGCCAATGCGACGGCTGAAAATACCCAGAATCTGCAAAACAGCGCTAAAGGGGCTTTCAATGTTCAAGCTGAAAGTGGCGCATTTAACAACACCGCGACACCTTCAGTAACCCATGTGGCAGGTATTATGGCGACACCATCTGCCACTCCAATTCCAACAACAGCGCCTGCGATGCCAACACCAACGATGAATTTGGCGGCCCCATTCGGCACTGAAGCTTGGCAACAACAACTTAGCCAACAAATGCTGTTTTTCTCTCGCCAAGGGGTTTCTCAAGCACAAATTCGCTTACACCCTGAAGAGTTAGGTTCCCTCAATGTGCATTTGCGTATTGAAGATAACCAAGCGGTGATGCACTTCGTTTCACCACACAGCCATGTTCGTGCTGCCATGGAAAGTATGATGCCCGTGCTAAGAAGTGCCTTACAGGAAAGTGGCATTCATTTAGCACAAGGTTCTGTTGGTCAAGATAGCTTTAGTGGTCAATCCGGCTCAGACCAACAATCACGCCAGCATGATGGGCAAATTCAACCCACTCATCCTTCGATGGGTGTCGTTGGGATCAGTGAATCCCATGCCAGCATGAGTGGAGTTAAATTGCCAACCCACCAAGGTGGGATTAACACCTTTGCCTAAGAAATAATCTAATGGTGGTAATTTTAGATCTAAAGCGTCGAGTTACCGCCTTTTTGTTTCGTTTTTCACTCCTTTAACTCTTCCCAATCTAGGGATAATGCTAGAGATCATAAAGTATAAAACTCCGTATGGGTTTGGCATTTACAACAGGAATTTTGCAACATGTCGTCTTCACGCAATGAATCTAAACGTTCGAACAAAGGGTTAATTCTGCTGTTTGCCCTCATCGCCTTAGCCGGTGCAGGTTTTGGTGGTTATAGCTGGTGGATGACAAAACAAGAGGCGTTGGATACAACCAACGGGGAAGAAAAACGCCCAAATATGCCTCAACCTATCTTTATGGAGTTAGAGCCTTTTACCGTTAACCTTCCTGGGTTAAACAACGCGGCTGATCGCGTGCTTTACATCCATATTACCTTACGTCTAGCGAATGAAAAATCGCGTAAGCAACTGCATGAATATCTGCCTGAAGTGCGTAGCCGTTTACTGTTATTGCTGTCAGAACAGCAAGCTAAGAACATGAGCACTCACGAGGGTAAGTTGCAATTAATGAAAGATATTAAGGGGACTCTCACCCCTACCCTGATCCCAGGGGACACTGATCAGGATATTTCCGACGTATTATTTACTACTTTTATTCTGCGGTAAGACCCATGAGCGATAATATTTTATCTCAGGCTGAAATTGATGCGCTGCTTAATGATGACGCGCCATCAAGCGACCAGCCGTCACCGGATATCCAAGGCAAAGACAACGTTCGCCCTTATGACCCGAATACCCAACGTCGGGTATTTCGCGAACGTATGCAATCCTTGGAAATTATTAATGAGCGTTTTGCCCGCCAATTCCGTATGGGGTTATTTAACATGTTGCGCCGTAGCCCTGACATTACGGTTGGCGCGATTAAAATCGAACCTTATCATGAATTTGCGCGTAACTTGCCAGTTCCAACTAACCTGAACTTGGTCCATATGCCGCCGCTACGCGGTACGGCACTGTTCACTTTCGAACCTGCGTTAGTGTATATCGCCGTCGATAACCTATTTGGGGGAGATGGGCGATTCCCCGTGCGCTCAGAAGGGAAAGAGTTTACCAACACCGAACAACGTATTATTAACCGTATGTTGAAACTAGCATTAGGCGCTTACCGTGATGCATGGAAGCCGATTGCTGATGTTGAAGTGGAATATGTACGTTCCGAAATCCAAGTGAAATTCACCAATATCACCACATCCCCGAACGATATCGTGGTTACCACACCATTCCTCGTTGAAATTGGTAACACCGTCGGTGAATTTAGTATCTGTATTCCGATTGCCATGATTGAGCCATTACGTGAGCGTTTAACCAACCCACCAATGGAGCAAGGGCATCAAGAAAATGAAGCGTGGGTAACCAATTTAGTCACGCAAGTAAAACGTTCAGAACTTGAACTGATTGCCAATTTGGTTGATATCCCGCTGCGTATTTCTCGCTTACTGCAACTGCAAAAAGGGGATGTACTCCCTATCGAGAAACCTGATCGTCTTATCGTCAATGTTGATGGCGTGCCAGTATTAACCAGTCAATACGGCACCCAAAACGGTCAGTATGCGCTGCGTGTGGAACATTTGATTAATCCTGTTTTAAACACTCTAGATGAGGAAAGTACCAATGAGTGAGGCGAAGAATTCTCTTGATGCATCAACCAACCACAATGAAGAGGATATGTGGGCTGAGGCGCTGGAACAGCAAAAACAAGCGGAATCCGCCTCCGCAGGTATGCAAAATTTCGATAGTTTAGACGGACAAAACCCGTTAAATCAGTTATCTGACGTTGACATGATTATGGATATTCCTGTCCGTCTGTCAGTGGAACTGGGCCGCACCAAAATGACCATCAAAAAACTGTTGAGCCTATCTCAAGGTTCTGTGGTTTCTTTAGATGGCTTAGCGGGTGAGCCTTTGGATATTCTGATTAACGGCTATTTAATTGCGCAAGGCGAAGTGGTGGTAGTCTCTGATAATTACGGTATTCGTATCACTGACATCATTACGCCTTCTGAACGTATGCGCCGCCTGAGCCGATAAAATGTCTGACGAAACGGCGCTATCCTCGCAAACACAACCGACTCAGATTGATTCGGCTCATACTCAAAAACCCTTTTTGACAAGCACAGTGAGCAGCGAGGGTAATTCAGCGCAAGCTATCAATCAAAATGATAGCTTAGCGCAGATATCAGGCGCACTTGGCGGGATAATATTACTTATCCTGCTAGGTGCGTGGTTGTTTAAAACATTCGGTTTTGGACGCAATCCACTTGCTAAACAGCAACTGATTAATGTTAAAGGTCGCTGTACCTTAGGTGGCAAAGAACGCGTCGTTGTGGTTGAAGTGAATGACGAATATTTAGTCCTGGGTGTCACATCACAATCTGTGAATTTGCTGCATCAATACCCCGCACCACAGGAAAACGACGTGGTGAACTTTGCCTCTGAGCCGTTAACGTTTCAGTCGATTTTCAAGAAAAAACAGGATGCCGCTAATACCGCGGTACCTGAAAAACAGTAGCCGGAAGCGCACATGTCACTGTTAAAACCCGCTGCCATTATCAGCGCCCTGTTACTAGCTTTACCACAATCAGCCTCCGCGGCATTACCTGCGGTGATCAGCCATACATTAGCCGATGGCGGTCAGTCTTGGTCGTTGCCGGTTCAAACTTTACTGTTTTTAACCCTGCTGGGTTTTATTCCTGCAATGCTACTGATGATGACCAGCTTTACGCGCATCATCATCGTATTAGGGTTATTGCGTAATGCCCTCGGGACACCGTCTGCACCCCCCAACCAAGTCTTATTAGGTTTAGCGCTATTCCTGACATTTTTTGTCATGTCACCCGTTGCAGACCAAGTTTATCGCGAAGCATATCAACCCTTTAGCGAAGATAAAATTAGCCTAGAAACGGCATTGGAAAAAGGCACCGCACCACTGCGCACCTTTATGCTAGGGCAAACCCGTGAATCCGATTTAGCGCTGTTTGCTCGCATCGCCAAAGTGGGTGATATTCAAGAAGCTAAAGATGTTCCTATGCGGATTTTAATTCCCGCGTTTATTACCAGTGAACTAAAAACAGCGTTCCAAATTGGTTTCACTATCTTTATCCCATTTTTAATTATCGACCTCGTGGTGGCCAGTGTATTGATGGCGCTGGGTATGATGATGGTGCCACCCGCAACAGTTTCGTTGCCATTTAAATTAATGTTATTTGTGTTGGTTGATGGCTGGCAATTGTTGCTAGGTTCTCTTTCTCAGAGCTTTTTTAATTAGGGACTCACATGACACCAGAATCTGTAATGGCAATGGGAACCGAGGCAATGAAAATTGCCTTAATGTTGGCAGCGCCTTTATTGTTAGCGGCGCTGGCAGCGGGCTTAATTATTAGCTTGCTTCAAGCGGCAACCCAAGTGAACGAAATGACCTTGTCATTTATTCCAAAGATTTTATCGGTAATTTCTGTCTTGATTATCGCAGGTCCATGGATGCTTAATTTGCTAACTGACTACATCCGAACGTTATTTAGCAATTTACCGTTTATTATTGGCTAATAATGTTAACCATCACCAGTGAAACATTAACCCTGTGGTTGAGCCAAGGCTTCTATCCTTTTGTACGCTTTTTGGCGTTATTCGGAACAGCCCCATTTTTCAACGAAAAACAGGCTATCAGCAAAGTTCGCATCGCCCTCGCCTTTTTTACCGTATTAGTGATTTCTCCGCAGTTGCCTATTACAACAATCCCATTATTTTCGGCGATGGGATTGTGGGTGACCGTTCAACAAATCGTGATCGGCGCCGCCATGGGATTGACTATGCAAATGGCATTTGCTGCCGTGCGACACGCAGGGGAAGTGATTGGTTTGCAAATGGGTTTATCATTCGCGACGTTCTTTGACCCCACAGGGGGTCCCAATATGCCTATCCTCGGACGGATTTTAAACTTAATCACATTACTTCTGTTTTTATCATTCGATGGGCATTTATGGCTGATTTATATTCTAACTAACTCATTTGAGCTGCTTCCCATTCAAACTACGCCACTCCATCGCGATGGTTTTTGGATCTTTTTGCAGTTTGCGAATACCATTTTTATCAATGGGTTGATGCTCGCCTTGCCCTTTATCACACTGTTTTTAATTCTGAACCTTTCGCTCGGCATTCTTAACCGAATGACTCCTCAGCTATCTGTGTTTGTGGTCGGTTTCCCCCTAACATTAACGATTGGTATCAGCATGTTAGGTCTGATTATTTCTATCCTTCCACGCTATACAGAACGCCTGATCCATCAAGCGTTTGAGCAGTTATCCCTGATATTTAACTTGTGGGTTTGAGTGAGCCCGATAATTTTGTCACTTTGAAGATTAAGGTCATACACAGGATCTTAATCATAATTTCGTACTGCATGGCGCTCTCCAATCTATTATTTTTTTCTACGCTGCCTATGCGGCAGTGAACTCTCACAGGTCAGTGATAACGAAAATCGCCACGATGAATCAACGTGCCCAACTGCCTTTTATTAAAAACAAAAAGCAAAGGTCAAATTCAGTTATCTCTAAAGAGGAAAGCGAAGATATGAATTGGAATATGAATATTTAAAAGTAAAACACTAAAGAGATTGGGCGAGAAAATAACGAGGAAGAAATAGCACGAACATAACGAGAAGAATGAAAAATCCGCACCCTGTACACATGCCACTGCCAAAGGGTGCGGTAAAAATCAATTAACGTCCGCCAAATAACGACATACTGTTGAGATCTTTAAAAATATCTTGAGAAGCTTGGAACATTGCCTTCTCTTTATAGTAATCCGTCGTTGCACCAGTCCAGTTAGTCTGTAACAACTCAGTCTTACGGGTTTCGTTCTGAATTGTGCGTGTATCCGCTAAGAAATCGAGTTTATCAATCTCTTGCAACTGTAAACCTTGTTTCGCTTCGATATTGGAAATTTGGTCCAATGCCGCTTTGATCCCACGGTTTGCAGTCTCCATACCTGCTTGCGCTTTGTCTAAATCCGCCTGTGGTGCATTCTCTTGTGGAATACGTAGCGCTTTAATACCTTCATTTAGCGCTTTAAACACATTCACCATACCTGCGCCATCTGTTTCAAACACTTGGGCACCGGTAAAATAGGTGGTCATTTCACGATCACTGGCTACGTTCTGAGTGATTGGCTTGTCACCACCGTGGTACAGCACTTCACCATCCGCATCGATTTCAAATGGCGCTTTGTCAGATTTAAAACCTGCAAAAATATAGCGACCGTTACCATCTGTAGAGTTGCCTAACGCAACCAGCTGCTCCTTTAAGCCAGTAATCTGATCCGCTAATGTATTTCTATCTTTATCACTCAGCGCACCTTGGTTAGATGCTTGGATAATGGAGGTATCGATCTGCGTCGTCACATCCGTCATCTGAGTCAAAATGCTCATTTGCAGCGTCATACCCGTTTTCGCAAAACCACGGCTAGTGACATACTGCTGATTGCGGTTTTCAGATTGGTTAATACGCACAGCTTGGGATGAGGCTTGCGGATCATCCGAAGGTTTATTGACTCGCTTGCCTGAAGCGAGTTGGCTACCTGCCGCCATCCAACGAGCCTCTGAATTATTCATATCTTGCAGGCGTTGGTGGAAAATCATATTCGTACTTAAACGCATCGCTTAAATCCTTATTAAATTCTGATTAAATCCAATGGCTATTAATCAATTAGAACGCACGCATTAATGCATTAAATAAATCATCAACGGTCTTCAATACCTGAGCATTGGCATTAAAGAATTGCTGGATTTTTTGCATCTGAATGCTCTCTTCATTCATGTTAACCCCTGAAATTTCTTGCTCTTGGCGGTAGAAACTTTCAGTCATTTTGTTTTGGGTTTCAGAATCGATTTGCGCTTGCTTAGTACGACTACCGACATCGTTAACCAATGTGGCGTAGAAGTCTGAGAATGTCGAACCACCATCAATCAGTTTTTGATCTTGCAGTTTAACTAACTCTTTGATGTTTTCATTGTCACCAGGACCGGCATCTTTGCTGCCCGCTTTTGCGAATTGCGCAGAATCTGTGACTAACGTTTGCATATTATTGATCACGCCATTCATCGGTTTAACGACGAAGGTATCCCCTTGATTCGGGTTGTTTGTCGTGATTTTTAGCTCAATACCTTCAAATTTCAATGAGCCAGGCGTGGAGGTATCAACCTTAACCTCAACACCGTCAGGCAAGCGAGTGACATTCCACTTTCCGCCATCGAAACGCATCTCATAGTTTTTACCTGTGACCTGGCTTACATCGCTGTAGCTCAAATCAAAATCAGTTTTACCCGTATTGAAGGTGTTGCTCACAACGGAGCCTTTACCAATCGCGAAAAAGTCTTTGCCCGTTTCACCATTGGAATCAAACCCTTTTTGGTGAATTTCATTAAACTTAGTCGCAAAAACTAACGCTAATTTATTGATTTTTTGATACGCAGGGTCGAGCACTTCTTGACGTGAACGTAAAACGCCACTGAGTTCTCCACCTTTAAAAGCTTCATCCGGGATTTCACGAACTTGGTCATTTGCACCGACGAAGCCAATGCTAAAACGGCTATCATCTTTCGATGAAGGCATCGCTTCCAGTCGGTTCGCTTTTTCGCCCGTAACCAGCGGTAATCCGTTGGCAAACGTCACGTTATAGTTACCATTTTGCTCAATGACTTTCACACCAATCACTGAGTTCACTTCGTTTACTAGACGATCACGCACGTCCAATAAGTCATTGGGTTCTGAACCACTGACAGAACGCACTCGTGCGATTTGCTGGTTTAATCCCGCAATTTTTTCTGCGTAGATGTTGATATCTTTCACCTTATTTTCAATTTGGCGGTTGATATCACGTTCCATCTCTTGCAGCTGTCTGTCAGCTTCTTTGAATTGAGAAACTAACGCGTTAGATTGCCCTAAAAATACATCAATCAGCGTTTTATCACTGGCATCGCTGCTCGCAGAGTCTAGAGCCGTAAAGAAACTGCCAATGCTACCGGACAAGTCTTCAATATCATTTGTCAGCAAGTCATCTACTTTATTGCAGTTTTTCACATACGCTTCATAATCGCCGCTACGTGCACGGGACTGGCTGTACTGCGCATTGACGAACTCATCAAACTCACGGCGAACATGGCTGAAATACGTGCCGTTACCAAAATAACCATTAGGTGTCATTGTACCGGGATTCTCCCCGAAAACAGCACTTTGGCGGTGATAGTAACCTACGCCAGCGTTTGCTAAGTTGTTAGAGATAACACTTAACCCGCCTTGCGCAGCGTTCACACCACTGAGCGCATTATTCATTACATTGTTCAGCATAAGCTTTTCCTATTCTTGGGACTGAGCGCGTTGATTGGCTGACTCAATCTCAGCGCTAGCCACTCAAAATTTTTTCACTTATTCATTTATCGGAAAGTTGGCGTAAATGTTTAGCGCAAACTTTGATTTATTGAGACTCTTTAGAAGATATCGTTTAAGTCAATGTTATAAGCCTGTATCGCCCGTGATGCTGAGGCATTGACAGGGCTTCCGGCACCCCGAATTTGGTTGATTAAGGTGATCAACTTATCGGAATATCCAGGGTCGGTTGCATACCCTGCTTTATGAAGGCGGCGGGCAGCGATTTCAGGGGTTGCCGCATGTTTTACATCTTTATAACGCGGGTTTTCCGTTAACAGGCTGATATAGTCGGATATCGCCTCTTCATAAGACGCATACACACGGAAATCATCACGCATTTTGATGGTTTTGCCGTTAATGACTTCCGTCGTCATGATGTTCGTGACGGGACCTTGCCAATTTTTACCCGCCTTAATACCAAATAAGTTATGGCTGGTTTTTCCATCAGCGGTCAAAATTTCACGTTTTCCCCAACCACTTTCAAGTGCCGCTTGTGCCAAAATCAAGAAATGCGAAATGCCACTTTTTTCACTGGCGTTTTTAGCGGGTTCAATTAATTGGTTGATGAAATTGCTACTGTTCAGTGACAAGGATTTGATTTTCTGGAATGGCGAGGCTAACGCATCCCCCATAGCAGGAGCGAAACGTCGCACCATTTGTTCTAGGGCGAAAGGTGGCAATGATTGCAAATCTTGTTCGTTAAGTGGCATAAACGCGCCTTGTGCCGGCGAGTTGGGTGCCTGATCACGCGTCAGTTGCTGATACATCATCTCCCCAAATCCCAGTCCTTTTTGAGCGAGGTCTTGGGCAATTTGTTGGTCATACATGCTGGTCATCATGCGCGTTTGATCACTCGAGAACATGCCGTCTTGTGGTAAAGCAGAGCGCATACTTTTGAGCATCATTTCCACAAATGTCGCCTCAAGCTGCTGCGTCACTTGACGCAGCCCTTGTTCTGGCGATTTGTTTAATTCGCCTTTTAAACTGGTTAACGACTGAACATCATACGCAGCCCCTTGTAATAACTGCATATCACTCATTAGATGATCTCCAATTTCGCACGTAAACAACCCGCGCTTTCCATCGCTTGCAGGATAGACATTAGGTCTGTTGGCGTGGCGCCTAACGTATTGAGCGCTTGGATCACTTGGTTAAGCTGAACACTGGCATTCACTTTTTGAAGTGCGCCACCTTGCTCTTTCACACCAATATTCGTGTTACGCGTGACCACAGTTTGCCCGCCCGCAAATGGAGTATCCGGTTGGTTAACTTGCGTTTGACGCTCAACCGTCACCGCTAAACTGCCGTGCGCAACTGCACAACTGTCTAATGTCACACTGCGATTAATGACTACAGAGCCTGTGCGTGAATTCAGAATAACTTTGGCTTCAGCCATTGGTGTGCGGACATTGAGCTCTTGTACTCGTGATAAAAAGCGCACTTGATCTGTATTATTTGCTGGCACTAATAATTGAACAGTACGGGAATCTAATGCACGCGCAGATCCCATTCCACCCAAGCGGTTAATCGCATCTGAAATATCTTGCGCTAAAGCAAAACTGTCCTCGTTGAGTTGCAGGTTGATAGCCCCACTTTGACCAAAGCTATTTGGGAGTTCGCGTTCAATCATCGCACCATCAGTAATACGACCACCATTCAACTGGTTAACTTTGACACTGCTACCGCCGGCACTTGCCCCCGCACCACCAACCAACACGTTACCTTGTGCCATGGCGTAAATCTGCCCATCAACCCCTTTTAACGGGGTCATCAACAAGGTTCCGCCGCGTAAGCTTTTTGCATTCCCCATCGAAGAAACCACCACATCCACTGATTGACCAGAACGACCAAATGGTGGCATTTTCGCGGTCACCATTACCGCGGCAACGTTTTTCAACTGCATGTTGGTCCCCGCTGGAACCGTAATCCCCATTTGGGACAGCATGTTATTTAAACTTTGCGTGGTGAATGGCGTCTGCATGGTTTGGTCACCCGTACCATCCAAACCCACAACTAAACCATATCCTATTAAGGGGTTATCTCTGACCCCTTGCACAGTAGTCAGATCTTTAATTCGCTCGCTATAGGCAGGAGCAACAAACAGGCTCCCGAAAAGGCAAACAAATGAAATGAGAACGAATAATTTGTTTTTCATTGAATTTTCTCGGCTATTAGCTAACGGATGTTCACTTAGTAAGGGGATACATTTAAGAAAAAGCGCTGTAGCCACCCCATCGTTTGGGACTCGTTGATATAGCCATCACCAACGTATTCAATCCGAGCATCAGCCACTTGAGTGGAGCTGACATTGTTATCGGCACCAATCGTGCGTGGATTCACCACGCCAGAGAATCGAATAGATTCTGTTCCCTGATTAATCGCAATACGTTTTTCACCCACTACGTGCAAATTGCCATTTGCCAATAATTGGTCAACGGTCACAGTGATTGTGCCTTTAAAGGTATTGTTAGCGTTTGCGCCACCTTTCCCGTTAAAGTCGCTGTTCCCTTTCACATCAATCTCAGTGTTACTCCCGCCTAACCAACCTTGCATAAACCCAGGCAGAATTGCTGCCAAGAAACCGGTTTTTCCGCTGCGGTTTGCATTTGCCGATGAGTTTTTACTCGCGCTGACGTTCTCTTGCAGGTTGATCGTTAAGATATCCCCGACATTACGCGGTCTTCTGTCTTCAAATAGCGGCTGGTAGCCATAGTAAGCAGGTTGAGCACTCTGAAAAATGGCACCATTAGGGGCTGGGGCTGTGGGTGCAGTAGGTACTGCACTGGTTTGCGTGTCCACCAGCGGGCGAGGCTTAATATGTGCACAGCCATTTAATGTGACCGCCACAGTGGCGATCAAACAGACGGATTTTGTGGTCTGTAACACTGTTTTTCTCTGCTTAGGAACAATACCGTTTTCAATCATCATGCTACTCTTTTGCTACTGGATACCCTTTGTCATCACGAAAAACCGCTTATAGATTTTTCCATAAGCGGTCATCCTTACTTACAGCTGTGTCAGACGTTGCAGCATTTGGTCAGATGCAGAAACCGCTTTGCTGTTAATTTCATATGCACGCTGAGTTTGGATCATGTTCACCAACTCTTCGGCAACGTTAACGTTTGAGGTTTCTAACATACCTTGATACAGCAGCCCTGCGCCGTTAGTTCCCGGCGCACTTTCATTCGGTGCGCCAGAACTTGCGGTTTCCATGTACAGGTTTTCACCCATACTTTCTAAGCCAGCATCGTTAATAAACGTGGTTAACGTTATTTGACCGATTTGCTGTGGCTGGTTATCACCATACACTGTCACAGAGACCGTACCATCACGCGCAATACTCAGGCTGTTGGCGTTTTCAGGGATCATGATTGCTGGTACGACTTGATAACCACTTGATGTCACTAACTGACCATCTTGGTTACGCTGCAACGCACCATCACGAGTATAGGCATCAGTACCATCTGGCATCTGAACGTGTAAAAAACCCTGACCTTTAATCGCGATATCTGTCGTGGTGCCCGTTTTATTCAAGTTACCTTGGCTATGAATACGAACAGTCGCCACAGGACGCGCACCCGTACCCATTTGTAAGCCTGACGGTAATGACGTTTGCTCTGAGCTCATCGCACCCGGTTGACGGATGTTTTGATACAGTAAATCTTCGAATACTGCGCGCTGACGTTTAAACCCATTAGTACTGACGTTCGCCAAGTTGTTAGAAATAACGTCAAGGTTGGTTTGTTGAGCATCAAGCCCCGTTTTGGCAATCCATAAAGAACGGATCATAGTAATTCCTTACTAACAATTAGCTGATAGTGAGTAGTTGATTAGCACGCTGCGCATTTTCATCTGCGCTGCGGATCACTTTCATTTGCATTTCAAAATGGCGAGCATTGGCAATCATGGATACCATGGCTTCTGCGGCATTGACGTTACTGCCTTCAATCACCCCAGAAGTCACAATGGCACGCTCACTCATGGGTAACCCATTACCGTTCGCCGCTTGCGCCTGCGGTGATAAATGGAATAATCCATCTTCACCACGCACTAAATCCTGAGCCTGCGCTTCAACCACTTTGAGGCGACCAATCTGCCCCAACATCGTTGGGGGATCCGTTGCCAGCAAGGCAGTAATGGTTCCATCGTTACCGATAGTTAATTCCGCATTCGGTGGCACGTTAATAGCACCGCCATCACCTTGCAAAACTCGCTCACCAATCATTAATTCACCGTCTGGCGAAATTTGAATGTTACCGTTACGGGTATACGCTTCTGTGCCATCACCTAATGCAACAGCCAAGAAGTGTTTATCATTCAACGCAACATCCATCGGTCGACCGGTATAGTTCAATTGACCTTGGCTCATATCCGCGCCGGGTGTTGATGCGACGACCAGTGTACGCGTCTGCTCAGTATCACCATGAATAGGCACAGCACGCATTGCCGACAGCTGAGCTTTAAAACCCGCGGTGGAAACGTTAGCTATGTTATTCGACACAATACTTTGGTTTTCAAGCGCATGACGCGCCCCGCCCATTGCGGTATAAATGACATGATCCATCGCCAGCCTCTAGGATTAACGTAAGTTAACCAGTGTTTGTAACATCTGGTCTTGAGTCTTAATGGTTTGGGCGTTGGACTGATAGTTACGCTGCATAACAATCATGCTGATCAGCTCTTGGCTCATGTCCACGTTTGACGACTCCAGTGCACCACTGGTTAATTTACCGAACTGACCCACGCCAGGGACGCCGTCCATTGGGTTACCGGACGCGTTAGATGCTGCCCACACGTTACCACCTTGAGAAACTAAACCATTCGGGTTCGCAAATGCGGATAAGGCAATTTGCCCTACGACACGTTTTTGTTGGTTGGAGTAGTTCGCAACGATCAAACCGTTATCTTCGATTTTGAAGGTGGTGTATTCACCCGCTGGGTAGCCATTCACATCGATAGCGCTGACAGAAGACTCACTGACTTTTTGTTGACGAGTTTTACCCAAATCAACTTTTAGTGTTCCATCATTGGCACCATTTAAACCTTTGAATGGGAAATCAAATGTTGTTGGTAATTGAACCGTTGTATCTGGATCGCCTGGGTTTGGACCTTTGACAACTTTTTCGGTCATTAACTTACCGTTACCGTCAAACTCTAATTCACCCAGTTTTTTCGCGACGGTTTCACTTGCATCTTTCGCATGTACTTCCCACTTGTTATCGTCTTTTTTCACAAAATAGACAGAAATTTCATGGGTGTTACCTTGGCTGTCATAGGCAGTCATGGTGGTACTGAAGTTATAGGTTGCGATATCGTCTGGGTTGTTTGGATCAAACGCTTTTGCTTTAACTTTATCTTCTGAGTTCAGGTTGATGGTGAGTTTTGCTAAATCTGATTGTTTCGCATCCATCATATCCGTTGGGATATTCATTCCGCCCGGAACACCGCCACTTTGTACAGTGACGTTACCTTTATCATCCACGCTCGCAGGGTAACCAGTCACCACCATGCCTTGGTTATTCACTAAGTTACCGCTTTTATCGCGCAGAAATTGACCATCACGGCTGTAATAAACATCACCATTCTGATCTTGAACACGGAAAAAACCGTTCCCCGAAATAGCAACGTCTGTCGCTCTATCGGTACGGGTAATGGGACCATCTTTGAAGTTTTGGGTGACGGCGGCGACGTTAACACCTAGTCCAACACCGGAGCCAGCAAACATATCAGCAAATGATGTTGTCGCCCCTTTAAAACCGTTAGTTGCGGAGTTGGCAATGTTGTTACCAATCGAGTCTAGCCCCGCTGATGCTGCATTTAAGCCACTGACTGCTTGTGAAAAAGACATATTTTCTCCATAAGTGTTTGGGGAATAAAATTAAGATGCGGGATACACTTTAAAGATGCTGCTGAGTGGCACACTTTGCCCTATTCCAACATCCAGTAATGGTGCATCTGAGCCAGGTGTGACACCATTGACACGGGTATAGCCGAGTTTGGTGACCTCAATTTCAGACCCCATCCTGACGGCTTTCACATCAAAGAAATATTTACCTTTCGGGTCAGCAACCACATTGCCGTTGTTATCACGTCCATCCCATGCCATATCGTAGATATCGGGTTTGACTTCTGAGTCATAGGTGATGGTACGAATAACGGTGCGGTTTTTGTCTCGAATGGTGATTTCAACGCTATCCGCCATCTTCGGTAAGAAGAAGCCAAATGGCGATGAAATATAATCAGTTTGTGGCTCTTCGGTGCCTTCACCGCCTTCATTACCGTCTGTCGCGCCAAAATTACTCAGCCCAAAGTTGGATGGGCTATTCGCGCTAATAACATCATCAGGTAACGGGTTAGCAGGCTTAGCCACATTGCTATTTTCGCCATTACTCTCTTTTTTCAGTGGGGCGAGAATAATTTCGTTACGCGGGATAAGTACCCCTTTCCCCACAAGCTGCGTTGCTTGTAATGATTGCCCAGACCCGATTTGTTGCGAAATTCCGGTCACGCTATCGCTGAGTTTATTCATGCTCTCAAGCGTCGCGATTTGAGCCAGTTGCCCCGTTAAATCCGCATTATCCATCGGTTTGGTTGGGTCTTGGTTCTGCATCTGTGTGACGATCATTTTCAAAAATGTGTCACGCATATCATCACTTTGACTTTTCTTTGGAACATTACTTGCCGCGGCAGCAGGTCCTGCTACCGAGTTATCCAAAGAATCATTCATTGAGGCAGAGATCCCCATTTCGCTTCTCCGTTACTGACCTAGCGTTAAGGTTTTCTGTAGCAATGTTTTCGCTGTATTCATGACTTCTAAGTTAGCTTGGTAGCTACGCGATGCTGAAATGGTGTTGATCATTTCACCCACGGTATCGACGTTAGGCATCTTCACATAACCCTTTTCATCTGCCAGAGGGTGTCCAGGTTTATATTCCATACGCGGAGGAGCAGGATCGTCGATTAACTCACTCACACGAACACCACCAACTTGGTTGCGACCTTGTGGCGCCATTTGGAAAACGACTTGCTTTGCGCGGTACGGTTCGCCATCAGGACCCACCACACTTTCCGCGTTCGCCATATTACTGGCGCTCACGTTTAAACGCTGAGATTGCGCCGTTAATGCAGAAGAGGAGATATCAAAAATACTGAGTAGACCCATAACCCTTACCCTTGTTGTAGAACGGCCAACATACTTTTGACTTGGCTATTGATGAATGTAAGATCGGCTTGATATTTCAATGTATTGTCAGCAAATTGGCTGCGTTCCACATCCATATCAACAGTGTTTCCATCCATTGAAGTTTGATAAGGCACCCGATATTTCAGATCCAAAGCAGCTGGTTTCATATCATGACCTTCGATATGCCCTTTGGCTGTTACAGCCAGAGAAATACCTTTTCCTTTCACCACACCTTTATCCATCGCTTGTTGCAGCTGACGATTAAAATCAATATCGCGCGCTTGGTAGCCTGGCGTATCCGCATTAGCAATGTTAGAAGCCAAAACAGTCTGCCTTGCTTCTCTTATGGACAAAGCCCGTTGCTGAAAAGCAAAGGTGGCATCTAATTTATCAATCATGGTTTCCTCAATGGATTTCAGTTAATTCTTAATTGGCTCGAGCAAAAATTAAGAATTTTTTAATTGCAGATTCTGTAAATACAAAAATTCGATGCTCATATTAGCTGCCAGAGAAAAAATCTAATGGCGGGATAAAGGCAAAATAATTGACCTATTTGCCTCATTCATTATTGATGAGATAGGTAAACTTCAAGGATGAAAAGATATGGAATGAGAGAGGGAACGGAATGAGAAACACGTTTTTTTCAATTAAATATATTCTAATTATCAGTATATTAAATCTATTTTCATTTTCTGTACAAGCCTCTCTTCCTCAGGATATTGACCAGTATTTTCGTAAAATTCATGGTAAACAAAATAACGTTTCCATTGAAATAAAAACCCCCATCGATAAATGGCCAAATTGTGATAAACCACAAATTGGCTTACCCAGTGGGGGACGTAATATGGGTAATGTTTCATTGCCAGTACAATGTGGTAAGAAAAAACAGTACTTACAGCTTACCGTCAATGTAACAGGGCAATACTATGTTGCTACTCGCAATATTCAACGTGGCGAAACCATTGAATTTGTGGATATTGGCACAAAAAAAGGGCTTATCCATCAATTACCGTCTGGTGCATCCACCGATAAGATGGCACTTCGCGGAACATTAGCACTTCGCAATATCACAGCAGGACAGACATTTACCAACTCAATGGTCAGACGCCCTTGGGCAATCAAGGCGGGTCAAACAGTCTATGTGTTCGCCACAGGGGATAATTTCTCTGTGAAATATGAAGGTCGAGCTATCAATAATGCCGTCATTGGCGAGAACATTCGAGTTCGACTCATCAACGGACAAGTGGTGAATGGTGAAGCGCAAGAGAATGGCAGTGTGCACGTTGCGCTAAACTAACTTAATTTACATTAAATCATTAAGTTACTGCATGATAAATTTCTGTTTTTACAACGAATTACAGGTATAATTTTTGTAATTCGTCTGAAGTAGTTGAGTACACAGTTAATTATTAGGGTTTATTCAGATAATTAAGTGAAATAACTTACATCACTGGTAATTTGAAATCGAACCGAATATTAAAGGTTCATTAATCTCTGCCGATAACTCTCTATATCAAAAATATCGGGAACAGGAAAAATACTATGGCTATTGAGCAAACATCTGCAATCTCTGCCTTGACTCAGGTAACCACTCGTGACCCACAGGAAACCGCTGCGCTAGTGCGTGAGAAAAAAGTCTCCGCTAACGAGACGGTCAAAGAGAGTACTTTCGCACCGAGTGAATTACAAAAAAAATTACTGCAACCCCAAGCTTCTGACATTGATGTCGCTAAGGTTGAAAAAATTAAGCAAGCCATCAAAGACGGCACTCTGACTATGGATGCAGGTAAAATTGCTGATGGCATTTTACGTGATGCGCACGAATGCATGCTTTCAATGAAATAAACTGAACGACTATGAACGACGAATTATTATTATTGCTAGAACAACAACTTGGCCATTTGCAGTCACTGGAAATCGTGATGAAAAATGAAGAGCTACTTTTGGGTTACCATCGTGTTCCTCCTTCCCCATTTCAGGAAACGACGGAGCAAAAGCGTTTTTTAGTTGCTGCTATTGGTCATGCTGAAAATCACCGTTTGCAACTTGAAGAGCAAGCGCAAATCACCGCGCCGTATGAAGGTAATCCAGCACTTAGCCACACTTGGGATGCGATTAAACATTTAACGACCATGTTAAAGGATTTAAACTACCGTAATCACCAAATGCTACAGCTGCACATTGAGCTCAATACACAGCGCTTAAATTTTGTGAAAAAGCATAATAATCAATCAACTTACGGTGCTGATGGCTTAGAATCTAAACGTCCTGCGTTAGGGAAGAAAATTTCTATTTAGATTCACCTCAAAGCTTATTCCCTCGCCCCTTATTGACTTATCTGATTAAATAATCAGAGCTTTTTGATTGATTAAATTTTGTCTTTCTTACTTTGCTCTTTGCTCCAACTTCACTCTCTATCCGCCCTATCTTTCTCATTCTTGAGCCTATTTGCGTCATTTCTTCAATGTGTTCACCATCCATTTATTCATCATAAATAGCTACCGTCATTGCCCTCAATGCCTCTAAATTCACCTTAGCGAGATTTGAAGCCATTCCTTATGGTTCAATGTACATTTATTAAATGCTTATTGAGTCTCTTTTATCTAAAACTGACAAACAAAAAAATAGGCAGTTAGTGAAGCGCTATAACGCTAATCTCACTAAACTGCCTATTGTGATGCTTATTAATACCTAATCGACTCGCAATCAGTCGAGTGTTTATGAGCCACTGATCATCGATGTCATTCTAATTTTACGGTGATCCGTCATCTCTAAGTTCGACATAACCACTAACTGTGGCAAGCTACGGCGCAAGAAGCGAGATAGAATTAATCGTAATGTATGGTTCACTAACAGCACCGTCGGTGCCCCCATGGCTTCTTGATGCGCCACGGCCTCTTCCGCTTGTGTCTGAATAAACTGAGCTAGGTTTGGCTCCAAACCACCACCATTCTTCGCGGCTTGTAGCAAGATTTGCTCTAACTTAGCATCCAAACCAATGACTTGAATTTCTTCTGCACTACCAAACCATTGCTGTGTAATCGCTCGTCCCAGTGCAATACGTACCTGAGATGTCAGGTAATCAGTGTCTTTCTGCTCACCATTTTCCCCTGCCATTTCAGCCAGAGTTTCAATGATGGTGCGCATATCACGGATCACCACATCTTCCATTAAGAGGTTTTGTAACACGCGGTGCAAAATAGTGAGTGAAATCGTGTCTGGAATCAGATCGTCTGCCAATTTCGGCATCTCTTTTTTCACGCGGTCAAACAACATCTGTGCTTCTTGGCGACCAAAGAGAGTGCTTGAATATTGCAGTAAGATTTGATTAAAGTGCGTCGCAACTGCCGTACTTGCAGACACCACAGTATAGCCTTGGATCTGAGCTTGTTCGCGTAAATCATCATCAATCCATACCGCAGGCAAGCCAAATGCAGGTTCCTTGGTCACATCACCTTGTAGTGTTCCTGCCGCATTACCTGGATCTATCGCTAAATTTCGTCCAGGTTGCGCTTCGCCACGCCCAACCTCAGCTCCTTTTATCAGGATTCGGTATTCACATGGAGAAAGTTCTAAGTTATCGCAAATATGTACCACTGGCGGTAAATAACCCACTTCTTGAGCAAACTTTTTACGGAGTCCACGCAGACGACCTAATAACTCGCCTTGCTGATCATTATCAACCAAAGGAATTAAACGATAACCGACTTCCATTGCCAACAAATCTTCCAGCTGTACATCATCCCATGTGGCTTCGACAACTTTGTTTGCTTCTTGGAAATGCTGAGCTTGACTGTCATCCATGGCTTTTTCAGGGCTACGAGATCGCTTAACCAAATACCATCCTAATGCAGCCAATGCTGCAGTAAACAGTAGGAATACAAAGTTTGGCATACCCGGAATAAGACCAATCAGCCCCAATACCCCAGCACTGAGCCACATGACTCTCGGGTTATTGAACAGTTGGGTCACCATCTGCTCACCAACATCTTCATCCGTTGCCACGCGAGTCACAATAACCCCCGCCGCGGTCGAAATGATCAAGGCTGGAATTTGTGCGACCAGACCATCACCGATAGTTAATAAGGTATACGCACTCGTCGCATCACCAAGGCTCATATGGTGCTGACCCACACCAATGATTAGACCACCAATGACGTTAATGACCATGATCATGATACCGGCGACGGCATCCCCACGGACGAATTTACTCGCACCATCCATTGAACCGTAAAAATCAGCCTCTTGGGTCACTTCTGCTCGGCGTTTTTTCGCTTCATCGTCATTGATAATTCCGGCATTTAAGTCAGCATCAATTGCCATCTGTTTACCCGGCATTCCATCAAGAACAAAACGTGCACCCACTTCCGCGATACGTCCCGCACCTTTGGTGATGACCATGAAGTTAATCAAAACTAAAATAATGAAAACGACAATACCGATGGCAAAGTTACCGCCAACAAGGAAATGACCAAACGCTTCGACCACTCGTCCCGCCGCATCAGGTCCAGTATGACCATCGAGTAAAATAATTCGCGTTGAGGCAATATTCAAAGAAAGACGTAACAACGTTGCGAACAGCAAAATGGTAGGAAATGCTGCAAAATCCAGTGTGCGTTTGGTAAACATCGCCACTAACAGCACCATAATAGAAAGTGCAATGTTAAAGGTGAATAATAAGTCGAGCAAAAATGCCGGCAATGGCAAAACCATCATCGACAAGATCAGTAAAATCAACACAGGTCCTGCGAGGATTTGCCACTGAGTTCCTTGTAAATTTTTCGGCAATTTTAATAGTGCAGCCAAATTAGCCATCGCGATTGTTATCTCCAGCAAAATCCAGCGTCGGTGGCACTGGTAAATTTTTCGGTTTCTTAGGTTTCAGGCCGCCCTCACGACGCCAACGGCGCAATTGGTAAACCCATGCTAAAACTTCTGCTACTGCTGCATACAAGGCAACAGGAATACTTTGCCCAATTTCCGCATGGCGGTACAAGGCACGCGCAAGCGGTGGTGCTTCAAGTTGTAAAATTCGGTGTTCTGCCCCTATTTCTTTAATACGCTGAGCAATTACGCCCGCCCCTTTCGCTAAAACTTTTGGCGCCCCCATTTTTTTGTCATCATATTTTAGGGCGACAGCATAGTGGGTTGGGTTAGTCACAATCACATCTGCACTTGGGACATCTGCCATCATTCGATTTCGAGCAATCGCCCGCTGTTGTTGACGAATTTTGGCTTTAATATGTGGATCACCTTCTTGCTGTTTAAACTCATCTTTAATTTCTTGGCGACTCATTCGCAACTTTTTCAAATGGGAGCGAAACTGATAAAACACATCAAATGCCACCATGGGAATTAACAGAAAGACAATTAAATACCCTGCAAAAATCACTTTCTCTAACGCATTTGCTAGTGCTGTAGTCGGAGGCTCCATCACCAAGTGCAGTAACGATGGCCAGCTTTGCCATAAAAAAATCGATGCCCCTAACCCCACAAAGACACATTTTAAAATCGCCTTAAATAATTCAGATAAGGCATTCATTGAAAAAATTCGTTTTAATCCTTTAATCGGATTTAGCTTTTTTAAATCGAACTTGATCAGCTTGCTGTTGAATAGCAGCCCACCGACCAGTGAAGACGCCGAAATTCCCACGAGTGCCAACCCACCAATAATGGGTAATAGTGCAAATAATGCCTCACTGACAACTCGCCCAAGGTAGCTAAGCATAAGCCCAGTATTTTGCAGGTAGTGCCCGTCAAAAATAAATCCTTGGCGCATAATTTGCCGTAGCTGCGTTGCTAAATGCCCACCACTCAGCCACAGTAAACTGACTCCTGCCAGCATCATCATGAGGGAGCTCAATTCTTTGGATCGAACAATTTGCCCGTCGTCTTTCGCTTTCTGCTTTTTATGGGGCGTGGGTTCTTCTGTTTTTTCTACATCACTTTCGTCGGACACGTAGCTTCCAAAAAATTAGCCTATACGCATAGTCGCTATAGCATGACAGAGTGTAAAAAAATCAATGGTGGAAAATAGACATACTTCGCAGGGGTTTTTGGGCTATTGGGCAATATGGCAGCAACTTTGCGAAGCGCTTCGCAATAAGATAAAGAAGAAGCCAAAGAGACGACTTAAAAAATCACGCGTTCTAATTCCCATGATGTAGAATGGAGTATATTGACAGCATGAATGCTAACCCTTCTATTTATAATAGGTAATATTTATTATGGCTCTGATCCCCAAGAACTATGCTCGCTTAGAAAGTGGCTACCGTGAGAAAGCACTAAAAATTTACCCGTGGATATGTGGGCGCTGCACACGGGAGTTCGTTTATTCAAATTTAAGAGAGTTAACGGTTCATCATATTGATCATGACCATACCAATAATCCTGAAGATGGCAGCAATTGGGAACTATTATGCTTGTTCTGCCATGATCATGAACACTCTAAATACACTGAAGCAGATCAATACGGTACCAATGTCGTGGCAGGAGAAGATGCCCAAAAAGATGTCGGTGAAGCCACCTATAACCCGTTTGCAGATTTAAAAGCGATGCTGAATAAAAAGAAATAGTTCCTATCGCCCGTTTCTATGCGCAGGTCTGAGTGGAACTCAGGCCTACCGCGGGCATCCTCATTGGTACATCTTGTTCCCCATACACCATCACGCTATCCAGCTATTTGCACGAAAATGCAATTTATGACCTCCCTTCTGCGAAGCGCTTCGTAAACCAACATAAACACATTCGATATGTCTGCATGCCCTGCATAAAACTGCATTGCGCTTTTCTTCTTGTCTCGTGTACAAAAAACAGCTTTGTCTACCCAACGAAGTCCATTGAAGCACTTTTCGATATTTAAAAAGGAAAATAGAGTGTCTGAATTTTTCGGTAAAGGGAGGTAAATTGATTTTTCGTTCAAAATATATGCTACATTTCCCCGTTTCTGAACACGGGTACTCGGGTGCCTGGTAAATGTAGCATGTATATCAAAAAAGAGTTGCGATGACGGTAACCAATAAAATGAAAAAAACGGTGAGTGTGACAGTCTCCCCTGAATTTTATGAACAAGCGAGAAAAGCCAACTTGAATTTCTCCCTCGTGTTATCCAATGCTTTACTAGCTGAACTTAAAAAACTTGAGGCGTTAAAATGGAAAGCGGATAACCAAGATGGTTTTCAGGAACTCAATAGGATCAGTAAAGAATATGGAATTTTTTCAGAGGAATATAAGGCGCTTTAATGCAATATTGTGTCTATCAAGCTAAAAAAGAGCTAACCAACTATCCTTATCTTTTGGATGTACAAAGTGACATTATTGATATTCCTTTGTACTTATGACTCATTTGATGTCAGCCATCTCTAAATCGATGTTAGGAAAAGAGATTATTTGCATTGAGTGCCAAAGAGATAAAATCAAAAGTGCGATAGATCTGCTGGTCGATGGATTTTGATTAAAAATCGCTAATAAAATAATGATGCACAACTACCCTAAATAATTTGAGCCATAGCAAGAAGGCAAACTCAGCCAATAATGCTATAGCTCAAAATATCATGAAGGAGCGAACGAATTAGAAGCCTAATTCATCTAACAGGTCATCCACTTGCGACTGTGATGCCATCACATTCACACCTTCTTTATTAATCTGAGGACCATTGAGCAGGCTTTCACTTTGAGTCTTCACTCGCATTTCTGGTGGTGTATTTTCCATCAGCAACGCTAATAGCTGTTTCTCTGCTTCTTCAACCACTTCCATCATTTTTTTGACGACTTGACCCGTTAAGTCTTGGAAGTCTTGCGCCATCATGATTTCTAGTAATTCAGCTTTAGTCACTTCGCTATCTTGAATAACTTGACCTAAAAAGGCTTGCGTAGATTCGCGCAACTCTGATGATACCTCACCAGAGGCGGCTTCTTCCCACTGCTGCTGCAACGCGATTGCATTTTTGTTCATGTCCACTTGCAACGGCTTGATAACATCAATGCCGTTGAGTGTTTTTTCTGCCGCTTGGGCTGTCATTTGGGCAATATAACGCAGGCGATCTTTACCGTCTGGAATACTTGCTACTGCCTGCTGAACACTTTTCTCAAGGCCCAACTCACGCATACTTTCCCGTAAGGTTCTCATGAGAGTACCAATGCGCGTAATGACGTGTTTTAAGTCTTCATTGCCAGTCCCATTACGGCTGCCATTCATTGTTACTTGTTCAATCATCACTGTCTCCTTTACCGCCCGCGATTATTGCAGCCCCATTTTTTCAAATACTTTATTTAATTTTTCTTCGAGGATAGCGGCGGTAAACGGTTTCACAACATAGCCGCTGGCACCAGCTTGTGCTGCCGCAATGATGTTCTCTTTCTTCGCTTCTGCCGTTACCATTAACACAGGGATATGTTTGAGTGCATCATCACCACGAATGGTTTTCAGCAGTTCTAAACCATCCATGTTTGGCATGTTCCAGTCAGCAACAACAAAGTCGATACTCCCAGCACGGATTTTTTCGAGGGCATCAACACCATCTTCCGCTTCTTCAATTTTGTTAAAACCAAGTTCTTTTAATAAGTTACGGACGATGCGACGCATAGTAGAAAAGTCATCGACAACCAGAAAACTCAGATCTTTAGCGGCCATAACCACTCCTTCAAAAATACAATGATAAAAAACTGCCACCACTACACGGTAACAGTAGAAAGTTTTGTTAATACGCTTGGCGCGATTTTTAGCAAGTCGAGTACTTCATCCGCTGCGTTCATTTCAATTGCTGCACGAGGCATGCCGAATACCACGCAACTACTCTCGTTCTGGGCATAAGTGAAAGCCCCTTGTTGGCGCAGATTGAGTAACCCTTTTGCTCCATCCATTCCCATGCCAGTTAGCAAAATGCCAATACATTTACGCCCGACATGTTTTGCAACCGAATCAAATAAAACATCGACAGAAGGACGGTGACGGTTAACGGGTTCACTTTGTTCTAATACGACTTGATAGCCTTTGCCTTTATCAGCAATCAACATATGCGAGTCGCCCGGCGCGATATACGCACAGCCTTTTTGGAGAATTTCATTGTGTTCCGCTTCTTTCACGGTAAGCGCGCACAATTTGTTCAAACGTTCAGCAAAAGAACGAGTAAAGCCTGCTGGCATATGCTGAGTGATCACCACGGGAGGACACTCTCTTGGCAGCATTTCTAAAAATTGACGAATCGCTTCTGTTCCGCCCGTTGAAGCACCTACCGCTATCACACGGTTATTGCATACATAAGGTGTTAGCGGTTTTGCCAGTGTTGCCGGTTCAGATGCTTTTTTCTCCGTACGGGCAAAGCGATTACGCTGCGACATTTTAGACATCGCTGCAGCACGAATTTTTTCACCGATCATGTCGCGGTAACTCATCATGGTTTCGCGAATACCAATCTGAGGTTTGGTGACAAAATCTACTGCCCCTAGCTCTAGGGCTTTCAGTGTTACTTCAGAGCCTTTGGACGTTAAGGTAGAAACCATCACAACGGGAATAGGATGCAAGCGCATTAATTTTTCTAAAAAATCAATGCCATCCATTCGCGGCATTTCAACATCGAGGGTGATAACATCTGGCTCCAGTTGCTTAATCAAATCACGAGCAACATACGGATCTGGCGCGGTATCGACCACCTCCATATCATTGTGGCTATTGATAATTTCACGCATCAACTGACGCATCAGAGCAGAGTCATCGACACACAATACTTTTATTTTTTTCATTGTCCTCTCCTCGCCGACGCTAAGCTGTAGACGGTCTGTCCATTGATCACAAACTGCTTAGTCAGTTGCGAAATATTTTCAGAGTGACCAATAAACAATAAACCATCTGGCTTGAGCAATGGCGCAAAGCGCTCTAGCAGTTTTATCTGCATTTCCTTGTCAAAATAAATCATGACGTTCCGGCAAAAAATCGCATCAAATCGATGCTGTAATTGCCAGTCGCCCTCAGTGAGATTTAAGTAACGAAACTCAATCATGTTGCTAAGTGCAGGTTTTACGCGGGCAAAACCTTCGTACTCCCCAACACCTTTCATGAAATAGCGCTGCCGTTGCAGAGCCGTCAGGGTTTTCAGCTCTTCGACTCGATAGATCCCTTGCTTCGCTTTTTCTAATACTTCCGTATCAATATCACTTGCAACAACCTTGCTATTGACTGCATTAGCGCCCAAAACATCGCTGATTGTCATGGCGATGGAATAAGGCTCTTCTCCCGTTGAGGAGGCCGCACACCAAATATTGACATTGCTATTGCGGCGACTTTTTAAAAAGTCAGTTAATGTCGCAAAATGATGAGGCTCACGAAAGAAAGCCGTTAAATTTGTGGTCAGTGCATTGACGAATGCTTGCCATTCCGCATTTAATGGTTCGCGTTCTAGCATTCGCAGGTAGTCAGAAAAATTGTCGATATTACAGTCACGTAAGCGCTTTAATAAGCGGTTATAGACCATATTTTTCTTATTCATCGTAAGGACTATTCCAGACTTTTTATGAATAAATCGACAAACCCGACCAAATTCGTCATCAGTCAAAGGTTCTATCTGTGGTACTAATAGCATCGTACTTGTCGTCCTATTCAATAAAAACCGGCGAGGCAGCCGAAAATGGCTGCCTAACTATCGTTGTCTATATTGCAACGTCATGCTTCACGCTCATGACGTAGCTGTCTATCACCGTCTAATACGAGTAGATTGCTCAGGTAACTCGAAAAACGCGACAGTATCGACCAAGTTATTCGCTTGATCTTCAAGTGCTGCGGTTGCACTGGTTGATTGCTCGACCAACGCGGCGTTTTGCTGTGTAACAGAATCCATTTGGCTAACCGCAATAGCGACTTGTTCAATACCACGGCTCTGCTCATTCGATGCAGAAGCAATGTTCCCCATTAATTCAGTGACCTGATTAACCGCTGCCACTAATTCATCCATGGTTTGCCCTGCTTCATTAACCAGCTGAGAGCCTTGATTTACACGCCCAACAGACTCATCGATTAATCCTTTAATTTCTTTCGCTGCCTCTGCACTACGTTGTGCTAACGCACGAACTTCACCTGCAACCACAGAGAATCCACGACCTTGTTCACCGGCACGCGCAGCTTCTACCGCCGCATTCAATGCAAGAATGTTGGTTTGGAATGCGATACCGTCAATAACACTAATAATGGCGCTAATTTTTTGGGAACTGTTAGAAATTGCCGTCATCGTGTCAATCACACCAACGGTGATTTCGCCACCTTTGGTTGCCGTACGTGAAGCACTTACCGCTAATTCACTGGCTTGACGTGCGTTATCCGCGTTCTGTTTAACCGTCGCAGTTAACTCTTCCATACTCGCAGCTGTTTCTTCTAATGACGCCGCTTGCTGTTCGGTTCTTGATGATAAATTATTATTGCCTAAAGCAATCTCACGAATACCCGTATACATTTGGTCTGTATTCGAGCGAATTGAGGTGACCGTTTTCGCTAATGACTGCTGCATCACTTTTAATTTTTCGAAAACATCACCAATCTCGTCACGGAAATTAATTTCAATATTCTGATTTAGTTTTCCTTCCGCAACGTGCATAAAGTGTTCACTCATGCTATTTAATGGCGAAATCACTTTACGTTTTAACCAAAGGTGCACGACAGCAATCACACAGAAAATGATGACAACCACCGTGAAAAATGAAGTCCAAGCGAATTGGTTATAAAATCTAGCGTCAGCAATTGATTCATTACTTTCAGTATTTAAAACAGAAAGATAACCATTAATAACACCAATCAGTTCGTCTTGATTTTGTTGAGCGGGTAAGTTGATATACGCGGCAACATCGTTATTATCCAGTGTGCCCCTCAGCGCTTTTAGCGTGACGACAAACGCATTGTATTTTTCTTCTAATGAGCCGAGATTTTCTTTTTCACTCAGCACTGGCTGAGTTTTAAATTCGTTATAGGATTTATTGGCTGCGACTAAATAGTTATCGAAAACACCACGGGTTTCTTCGATTAATGGAACGTGGTCACCGACTTTCATCAGTAAAGCAATTTGGGTCAGGCTATTACGTGCCTGCATTAAGTTTTTGCTGGTTTCTTCCAATAATGCGCGTTTTTTAGAACCCATATCGATGCGTTCTAGTGCATTTAATTCGCTGTTCACTATGCCGACAGAAACGCCGCTTGACGTTAACTGCATGCCACAAAACAGGATCAGGAGTAAGTATAAGCTCACTGAAATTCGGATATTCTTTCCTAACATATTTAATCCCCTACTTATGTCAGCCAAAAATTTGGCTCTTTTTAATTATCGAGCTTAAACATATAAAAACGCTGTGAGAGAAACTCTCACAGCGCCAGATCAGATTTAGCCTTAAAAGGTTTCCCAGTTATCGTCATCTTTATGATTTTTCGATGCGATTTTGGATAAATCTGGTGTTTTAACAATATTAGATACTGTTCTTGGTGCAGGTTGTGCGTTGCGTACTTTTGCTTGATCCATTGCAGGTAAACGGAAAATGGAGATCAACTGAGAAAGCTTAGCGACTTGCTCTTCCAGTACATTTGCAGCAACAGCAGATTGTTCCACCAGCGATGCGTTTTGTTGAGTGACTTTGTCCATCTCTTCAACTGCGATGCTCACTTGTGAAATGCCTTTGCTTTGTTCATCTGACGCGGTTGCGATGTGCGTCATGATGTCAGTAACACGAGTGACTGAGTCGACAATTTTTGTCATTGTTTCGCCAGCATTTTCTGCTTGACGAGCCCCTACGTCTGTTCTAGAAACAGAGTCTTCAATCAAGCCTTTGATCTCTTTTGCTGCATCTGCGCTGCGTTGAGCAAGACTACGAACTTCATCAGCAACCACCGCAAATCCACGACCATGTTCACCAGCACGCGCGGCTTCAACGGCAGCGTTCAGTGCAAGAATATTGGTTTGGAAAGCAATGCTGTCGATAACCGCGGTAATATCAGAGATTTTTTGCGAGCTATCTGCGATGTTGCGCATGGTATGAACCACGTTAGACACCACTTTGCCGCCTTCTTTTGCAATAACAGAGGCTTGGCTAGCGAACTCACTGGCTTGATGCGCGTACTCAGTGTTTTGTTTAACCGTCGCCGTCAGTTCACTCATACTTGCTGACGTTTCTTCTAAGCAAGCCACTTGCTGCTCGGTACGCGAAGATAAGTCATTGTTACCCGCTGCGATTTCAGTGGTACCCTGATAGATAGTTTCACTGCCATCCAGTACACCACGAACCGTGTTGATCAGCTCTTGTTGCATGTGTTGGGCACCACGCGCTAACTCACCAATTTCATTGTTCGCTGAGGTATCAATTTTTGGCGTTAAATCCCCTGAAGCGAACACTTTAATGCGCTCGATCAGTGTATTTAATGGCTCAGTGATCCCTTTACGTACATAGCGATAGCTAATCACGCTGATCACCGCTAACAGTACCGATAAAATAACCAGTAAATATAGAGATTGACGGTAATTGGATTCTGCATTCACCACTTCATTTTCAAAATCTGAAGAAATTTCACCAAAATAGAGACCAAACTGCTCTTCAAATTTGGCTTGTAACCCTGAGGTTCTATGCGCATAGAAGCCGTTTAAGTCCCCCTTCTCTGCATATTCCGCCAATTTGGTTAATGCAACACGGTAATCCTCGTAGGATTTCAGTAAGTTATCAAATAACCCCTTATCCACATCTGCGTTTGCCATCAACTTTCTGTAGCTGTCATACGCTTCATCGGCGGCTTTAAATTTACCTTTCGCTGAAGCAATAAGATCCGCAGCAGAAGCATCATCTTTAATGCTTAACTCTTCTAATAAATACGCGTTAATGGAGCGGTTTAAGTCAGAACGAGCTTGCAATAAGTTGACCCAGCTTTGAGTCAGAACGAGTCTTTGGCGTTGGAGAGAATTCAAATAATTAATACTGTCGCTGTTATCGCCGAGTTTGGTAAACATCAAACCACTCGATACCAGCTGCAATAAAATAAATACAAAAATAACGGACAAAAGTCCTGATACGATTTTAATTCGACTGTACATGGTGTTTTACTAACATAGTGTTGTTGTAGTTTGGATATCGGACAGTTGCTCAAAAACTTTAGTTAATCACTTACCATTTTTGAGCAAATTATCAGCGGATTTAACTGCGCATTATTCCGCGATGTTGTCGATTAACGCCATTTCTTCGCTGGTCAATAACTTTTCAATATCAACCAAAATCAACATGCGCTCCCCCACAGTACCTAACCCTGTTAGATACTGAGTCGATAACGTCACAGCGAAATCTGGCGGCGGTGCAATTTGTTCTTCATGTAGAACTAGCACATCAGAAACACCATCAACCACAATACCAACAACGCGATCTTTTAAGTTCACAACAATGACGACGGTATTGTCGTTGTAGACCACATTTTCATGGGAAAACTTAATACGTAGGTCGATAATTGGAATAATCACGCCACGTAAATTGGTTACACCTTTGATAAAATCTGGGGTGTTCGCAATCCGTGTCACTTGCTCATAACCGCGGATTTCTTGCACTTTTAAAATTTCGATGCCGTACTCTTCTTCACCAAGCGTAAAAATGAGGTAGCCTTCGCCATTCTTTTCTTCTTCAAGCTTATTTAAATCGTCATCTAACATAGACATAGTATATAACCTCTATTTAGTGCATTACTGGTTGAGAAACAGGCTGTTTCTTATTAATCAAAATGTTATTGTTCATTCTCTGCAATTCCGCGACATCTAAAATCAATGAAACAGAACCATCCCCCATAATGGTGGCAGCAGAAATGCCTGGAATTTTGCGATAGTTGCTTTCGATGTTTTTCACCACGACCTGCTGCTGACCAACCAATTTGTCAACTAACAAAGCAAAGCGATGTCCCGCGTTTTGAATGATTAACGCAATGCTGTTTGCCAAATTCGGCTCTGCGTGCTGAATGGAAAAGACGTGATGTAACTCGACCAGTGGTAAATACTCGCCACGCACTAACAACATTTTTTCTTCACCCGCAAGACGATAAATATCTTCTGGGCGTGGCTGTAATGTGCTGATAATCGCACTGAGTGGAACAATAAAGACATCGTCACCCACTTTGACGGACATGCCATCCAGAATGGCTAACGTCAGTGGCAGCAAAATACGAATGATGGTGCCCTTACCTTCGGTGAAGCCGATTTGTATGCGCCCACCCATATCTTGGATATTTCGTTTAACCACATCCATCCCTACGCCGCGACCTGAAACGTCTGTAACTACTTCAGCCGTTGAGAAGCCCGGTGCCATGATCAGCATAGCGACTTCATCGTTCGTCATGCCATCATGGACATTCATGCCTTGGGAGCGTGCTTTTGCCAGAATACGTTCACGGTTCAACCCTGCGCCATCATCCCGAACTTCGATACAGATATTGCCGCTTTGGTGAGCGGCTGAAAGTGTTAACGTTCCCGCTTCTGGCTTACCATTAGCTAAACGAACTTCAGGTTTTTCAATTCCATGGTCAAGGCTGTTACGTACAAGGTGGTTAAGTGGGTCAACAATTCGCTCAATGAGGCTCTTGTCTAATTCGGTTGAGCTACCTTCCACTTTAAGTTCAATTTTTTTGCCCAGTTTAGACGCGATATCACGCACCATACGTGGGAAACGGCTGAATACGTAGTCCATCGGCATCATACGAATCGACATTACCGACTCTTGTAATGCACGAGAATTACGCTCTAATTGAACAATAGAACTGAGTAAATCCGCATATTCGTTTTGATCGACCTGCTGACTATGCTGAGTCAACATCGACTGGATAATCACAAGCTCACCAACTAAGTTGATCAGTTGGTCCACTTTCTCAACCGCAACACGAATGCTGCTAGAATCCCCTTTTGGTTTCGCTGCAGCGGCTTTTTTAGCGGCAGCAGATGAAGCCGAGGCAGAAGATGAAACCGCTGCTGGAGCCATAGTCGGCGCAGGTGCTGATACAGCCACTTTCGCAACATCAACAGCGGGTACAGCCGGGTTTTCTACCATTGCCGCTAACTCTTCTACGGTTGCTTCCAGTTCTTCGAGGGTTGCCGCCACTTTACTTTTCTGGCCATTGCCTTGAGTTGCCTGTTGGCATTCTTCAAAACTTATTTCGCTATGTTGGATCTGTGATTCATCCACCACAAAACACAGCACACCGCAAATATCGTCAATATCAGTATTCGTGCCCAGCCATGCTTTTAAACTCGAATCACTTTTTTCTGATCCATACAAGCTACCAAATAGACCAAGCTCATCAGCCAGTACATCAACTTCAGTGGATTTCAGGGAATTCAACGTGATGATGAAATAGTGAGAAAACGCATTGTCCGTCAACGCAGCATGGGTTTGCATTCCCATTTCTGATGCAGAATCCGCTTCCTCAGTGCTGTCAGTATCGGCAACCGCGATAACCTCAGCGACCCGCTCTTCTTCGCTGACTTCTTCAACCGTATGCTCGACACTTTTAAGCACGTCGCAGATACGTTTAAAGGTTTCATCATCGGGTAATGAATCGTTTTTATAAGCATCTAACTGGGATGCCATCACATCTTTAGCATCTAAAAAAACATCGATAATGTCTGGCGTTAATGTCAGTTCATCGTGACGTGCCTTATCGAGCAAGTTTTCTAAGGTATGAGTGGTATTTTGCAGATGAGTGAAACCAAAGGTTGCTGCCCCACCTTTAATCGAGTGGGCACTGCGGAATATGGCATTGAGTTGCTCACTATCAGGGTCAATAGGGTCAAGCTCAAGTAAATGCTGTTCCATATCCCTAAGCAACTCGTCGGCTTCATCGAAAAATGTTTGATAAAACTCGGTAATATCCATGCTTTTTATCCAATTGCGCTTAAGTTTCACTTAACACTGACTGCCGGATAAATCCGGCAGTAGTGAGATTCGGGTTATTATGGGTTTATGTCATTGCTGCTTATCAGGTGATATCGCCACCTTCACAGTGACGACATCACTATTTGCCGGTATTGGCACATCTTGTGGGGCTTTTTTCAGCACGTCGTTAATCGGTGTCGCACCATCGTATTCATGTAAAATTTGATTTGTTTCATCTTCATTTAACACGATGATACTGATCCGCCGGTTGACGGGTGCTAAGCCATTCTCTTTATCTAAATGGATAGATGACGCCATCCCCACGACACGCAGAACTTTTCGCTCATCCATTCCCCCCATGATCAACTCACGACGAGAAGCATTTGCTCTATCCGATGAAAGTTCCCAGTTGCTGTAATACGCTTCACTTGCATACGGTAGATCATCCGTGTGTCCTGAAATACTGATACGGTTTGGTACATCATTAAGCAGTGGAGCAATTGCGCGCAAAATATCTCGCATATAAGGCTCAACCGTTGCTGAACCCACTTTGAACATTGGTCTATTAGCGCTATCAACAATTTGAATGCGTAAACCATCGTTGATCATGTCAATCAATAAATGCGGTTTTAATTCATTTAAGCGCGGGTCTTGTAAGATCGCTTGTTCGAGATTTTCTTTTAATTTTTCAAAGCGATAGTTTGCATCACCAGAGATGATGTTATTGGGTTCTGGCATCACATCACCATCACGGAAAATCGGATCTTTTCCACCACCCGGAATGGGGTTAGTGGCATCACCGCTTTTAGCGCCAGGGTTGATTGCTGTACTCAGTGGAGTACGAAAATATTCTGCGATTTTTGTTAACTCTTGAGGACTGGAAATGGAGATCAGCCACATAACCAGAAAGAACGCCATCATCGCCGTCATAAAGTCAGCATAAGCAATTTTCCATGCTCCACCGTGAGCATGTTGCTGATGACCGCCTTTTTTCTTGACGCGTATAATTTGAGGTCCGTTGGCTGCCATGAGTCATTACTCCTCGGTAGTTTCTGTTGCACGATTACCGATTTTCACTTCACGGACTTTGTCTTCCAGCTCCATGAATGACGGTCTATCTACGCTAAATAAAACTTTGCGTCCAAATTCAACTGCAATTTGTGGGGCATAACCTTGTAACGAAGAGAGGAAAGTGACTTTGATGCATTCCATCATTTTTAATTGCTCGCTACTGCGCTGACGGATTAAACTCGCCAGCGGCAAAATAAACCCATAAGCCACTAAAATACCAAGGAAAGTCCCTACCATTGCATGAGCAATCAGAGCACCTAATTCGCCAGCAGGACGGTCTGCGGCTGCGAGTGCATTGACCACCCCCAATACTGCCGCCACAATCCCAAACGCAGGCATAGATTCTCCCACCATGTTCAGTCCTGACGCCGGTACTTCATTTTCTTGGCGGAATGTTTCGAGCTCTTCATCCATTAGCGCTTCAATTTCATGAGCTTGTAGATTACTTGTCACCATCAAGCGCAAATAATCCACAATAAACATCATGGCTGTTTTATCTTTGAGAATGCGCGGATACAGAGCAAAGATTTCGCTCTCTTGTGGGTTCTCGATATCTTTTTCGAGCGCAAGAAGACCTTGTTGGCGAGATTTATTTAGAAGTTGAAATAACAAAGCCATCAAGTCCATCGACATGGCTTTGTTGTAAGAAGAACGACGGAAGAGTCCTGGTAATACTTTGCATAATGCAACGATGGCTTTACCACTGTTACCTACAACAAACGCGCCTAGACCAGCACCTAAAATAATAACAAATTCAGCTGGTTGGTACAGCGCGCCAAGATGACCACCGACCATGACATAGCCACCGATAACAGCAGCTGTAACAATGATATATCCGATGAGTATTAACACAGTATTCCCTTTCACTCCGTTAGTTAACAGATGGCAGTCAAAGGGAATATGAGGAAGGACAGGCAATCTACTTGCCTGTTAACCAAATTAATCCAATTACATTACCGCTTTGGTAATGCCATCTTGTCGATATTCCGTAATATCGGCGAGATGCTCGGAAAGTTTACGTTTTTTTATCGCTCGTGATGGTGGCTGGCACAAGCTACACGTAAAACTATTTTCAGGAATGTGTGCATAGGTGATAAATGAACCACTACAACAATTGCAATCGGAACATTGCAACATGCCACTTTCCACAAAACGCACTAGAGTCCAAGCGCGAGTTAATGCCAAAATCGGCTCATCACCCTCATTTGGTGAACATTGTTCGAGATAAAGTCGATATGCTTTCAGGATGGCATCAACCCCTTCACATTGACCTGTTTTTAGTAAAAATTGGTAGGCGTTATAAAACATGGAAGAATGAATATTTTGTTCCCATGTCATGAACCAATCTGTTGAGAAAGGGAGCATCCCTTTTGGTGGTGGGCAGCCTCTGAGCTCTTTGTATAAACGCACTAGACGTCCACGACTAATTTGAGTTTCGCTTTCTAACATTTGGAGACGAGCCCCAAGAGAAATTAATTCCATTGCCAAACGAATATCATTAGCTTCCTTGACAATACTTTTTTCAGCTACGCTACTCATCTTTTTCTCGCTATATCTGAATCGGACTCATTATGCGTTTGCAATAATCGAGTCGATAGAAGGATACCCGTATGAATTTGTTGCAATTCATCGACTCGAGATTCTCGGGTAAGTTTTTCAATGGTGTCACTATTTTCAAATCTAAACTGGCAGATTAGCTGATTTGTTTCCGCTAATTTAACCAATTGAGGTAATGAAAGTTCTGCTAAAGTGTTTGCCATTGAATCTGAAATCCCGAGTCTAAACATGGCAGTGGCTTTTTCCTGGGAGATAAGCTTTTGAGCTAAAAGCAAATATGAAAGATTAATATCGTATATATGCTTCAGAAAATCAGTGGTAGAGCTCATTTTTTTATACCTTTCGAATAATTATTAACATCTGTATGCACAAAGAACAAATATCAATTTGAGCCAAATGTGTTAGCCAAAATTTTAAATATGAAAATAATTAAAGCTGGATAGCGTAATCCGTTACTATCCCATGAGATCCGTTGAAATACCCAGTTTGGAGTATATAAACACATAGGTTCAAACTTAAATTAAATATATTTCCTGATTACCTACAACAATAACGAGTGGCTAAAAATTTAGCATTTTCAGTAAATCTCAGAATATACCGATTTCATTATTAGCCGTTAATTATTATGCACCACTAAATTAACTATTCAAGACACTTATGTTTCTTTTTGGTCTATCGGGATAATTATCCATCTATATATTAGCAATTCTTTATTACAACTATATCTTAACCCTACTTATCTCAAATATTCGCAACATTTAGATTCACCATAAGCGAAATACTAGTATTTTAAGCAAAAATCTCACACATATAAGGGGATTTATAAGCAATAAATACCAAGCATAACCAAAGAATCTACATATTGATCTAAATCAATATTCATCACTCCTGTAAAAAAGCCATTTCTTTAAATGGATTAGTAATATCGGTAACTTAGGAATAAAAATTAAGCATTATTTTTCAATGCCTTTAATCTAAATTGCCAACTTTAATCAAATTAATTCAATTGGTTCTTGGTTTGATTAAAGCTAAATTTGTCATACATATTATTATTCCAAAACAATTTTATATTAATTAAACTTAACTGTATTAATATTAGCCAATGGCAATAACATTAAAAAAACTAATTAAGTTCATTTTATATACAGCTAATACTATTAAAAATTTCTGATAAAAAGGACCTAGATTTTCACCGTCTATTGGCATATTAATATGCAAAAATGTTATTTTTGTATGACAAAATCATTTTAATTAAATTAACTTTTCAAACATTTGATTAACCTTTTTTGCTATTATTTTTTGCATAAAAAAATCAGTCTACAGCATTAGTTAGCGTACTGAGTTATTGATTAAAGGAAAAAATAGAAAAACTAATTGCCATTATGCTAGCGAATTTATTAGCAATATTATGCTCATCTAAATTAACCACTTTAAGGTGTAAATCCAAAATCATGACAGTATAAATATGACTTATGTAAATAAGTAATTTAACTTATTACTCCAATGGACATATCGCCGTTTATTCATCAGTTAGTAACAATTAATGATTATAACATTATGTTACTATATACTTTTATTTTAACAAATCACTTAACCACAATGACAAAATTACGTATAACTGCTTATTCGAATTTAGATTCAGATGCATTCTCAAATGTTTTATTTAAAAAATTATATGGTGACTAAAAGGAGAAATTTGGCATATTGATACTGAAGTTTGGCTGGATAAAATATTGTTAAAATTGCGAGTTGAATCACAAAGAGAAACAGGCATTACATGGTGTTTCATTATGAAACGAGTCTAGTTTTTCATCAAAACGTAAGCCTTGAAGAAAAAACGTTCAATTCATGTATTATCACCGTTCATTTTTCATTTTATTAACAGTCATCTTATTGCCTATCTTGTGAGGTTTTGTACTCTTTATTTTATAAAGAGACTTATTTTTGAGGTTAAATATGTTTAGTTACTTAGCAACAGTTGAATTTGTAGAAGATGAAGGTGTATACGAAATTAATTTTTGTGACTTCCCAGATATTCAAGGGGTCACTTATTGTGCAGAAGATGTCGAATTAGAAGCCCAAGAAACATTACTTAACGCATTTTCAGAACTGATCACATCAAGAAATCCGATACCGCTTCCCCATAATTCGGCACCAGATGCATTCATTGTTCATTTGCCTATATTAAGTTGCTTAAAAATAGCATTACATAATGCATTGATTGAAACACAAACTCCGCGCAGCAAAATGGCGCGAACACTTAATATAAATGCACAACAGATTGAGCGATTACTCGACCTCCAATATGCTTCAAAAATTGAGACATTAGAGCAAGCATTATATGTGGTGGGCTATGACGTGAAAGTGACTGTCAACAAATTATGCTAGCCATATAAAGAAATCAGTAACCCGCGGTACCCCACAAAAACAAAAAGCCACTTAATATATCTTATCGATAAAGTGGCTTTCAGCTGATATTACAGCGCTATTCAAATGGGTTGTTGGGGGTTCGAACCCCAGACCGAGCGATTAAGAGTCGCCTACTCTGCCAACTGAGCTAACAACCCGATGCATATTATTTAGCGCCTCATATTTGGCACAGTCAATATTATTCTGCTACTTTTATTGCTTAGGTTAATTTTTAGTTACTAATGTTAAAATAGAGAGGTAAATCGTTGGTAAAACCATCACTCTCCCTATCCTTTGTAAATTTTTTCTTACTCCAATTGAGATTTATGTCACAATATTTCGAGCAAACACCGCCACAAACTAAAAAAAATAGTGTGGGTTAACATCACAATGACTATCGGACAAATAATTGTATGGAAGAAAATGCAACAACAACCGCCTCTCGGCCATCATCTGACCGAAACCAACTAAAACGCAGTCTCAGCAACCGTCACATCCAATTAATTGCTATTGGTGGTGCAATTGGAACGGGACTATTTATGGGATCAGGGAAAACAATCTCTCTTGCGGGTCCCTCCATTATCTTCGTGTATATGATCATCGGCTTTGTGCTGTTTTTCGTTATGCGAGCGATGGGAGAATTACTTCTTTCTAACCTTGATTATAAATCGTTCAGTGATTTTTCTGCTGATTTAATCGGACCTTGGGCGGGCTTTTTTGTCGGCTGGACCTACTGGTTTTGCTGGGTGATTACGGGAATAGCCGATATTATCGCCATCACCTCGTATGTCAGTTTCTGGGTGCCTAATTTCCCTGAATGGGTCACTTCATTTATTTGCGTTGCCACCCTACTCACACTTAACTTGGTCTCCGTTCGACTGTTTGGTGAGCTGGAGTTCTGGTTTGCAATGATAAAAATTATCGCAATTGTGACATTGATCGCTGTAGGCGGTACGCTAATTGCCATGAATTTCCAATCACCAACGGGACATACTGCGTCCCTAAGTAACATTTGGAATGATGGTGGCATGTTCCCAATGGGACTTAGTGGCTTTTTTGCAGGATTCCAAATCGCAATTTTTGCCTTTGTGGGTATTGAATTAGTAGGAACAGCCGCAGCAGAAACCCGTGATCCAGAGAAATCACTGCCAAAAGCGATTAACGCTATTCCAATTCGCATCATAGCATTCTATGTACTATCCCTGATTGTCATTATGGCAGTTACGCCTTGGCGTACCATTTTGGCAGATAAAAGCCCTTTCGTAGAAATGTTTGTGCTGATAAGCCTACCTGCCGCAGCAAGTATCGTGAACTTTGTTGTGCTGACCTCTGCGGCGTCATCTGCGAATAGTGGCGTTTTCTCTACCAGCCGCATGCTGTTTGGGTTATCAAAAGAAGGTGATGCACCAAAACAATTTAGCCAATTATCGAAAAAAGCGGTCCCTGCTACAGGCTTAATTTTTACCTGTATCTGCCTAAGCTTTGGGATCGTGTTGATCTACTTCATCCCAGATATCATGCATGCATTTACGTTGGTGACAACCGTATCCGCCATTCTGTTTATGTTTATCTGGAGTATGATCTTATTAAGCTATTTGAATTTCCGTAAACATCGCCCAGAAAAACATGCCGCATCTCGCTATAAAATGCCTCTAGGTATTTTCATGTCGTGGGTAAGTTTAGCCTTTTTTGCATTCATGGTGGTCTTACTGGCATTCCAGCATGACACCCGACAAGCATTGATTGCGACACCGTTATGGTTTGCCATTCTATTTATCGGTTATCAAGTGGTAAAACGCCGTAAACCACGCTGATTATCCACTCGGTAAAATAAAAGGCTGGAAGGTTTCCCTTCCAGCCTTTTTATTATCAATAAAATATTAATCAAAAAATAAACGATTCAATCATCAATTACTTCTGATTATATTCGGCCTCCGCCTCATCAAAACGTGCTTGGGCAGCTGCACTTGGGGCTTTTGTAACTAAACTCACAACGATAATGGCAATAGAAGCAAAAATAAAGCCAGGGATGATTTCGTATAAACCTAACCACTTAAACTTCATCCAGACTAATACTGTTACCGCACCAATAATCATCCCCGCCAGAGCTCCCGTGCGAGTCATGCGTTTCCACATAACAGAGAGTAAAACGACTGGACCAAATGCAGCACCAAAGCCTGCCCATGCATTACTCACTAATCCTAGTACTTTGTTATTAGGATCTTGCGCAATATAGATAGCAATCGCAGCGACTAACAACACCATCCCACGCCCTACCCACACTAATTCTTTTTGGCTTGCTGACTTACGGAAGAATGGTTTGTATAAATCTTCTGTTAATGCACTCGCACACACTAATAACTGGCAACTTAACGTACTCATTACCGCGGCTAAAATTGCGGATAACAAGATACCAGCAACCCACGGATTAAATAGAAGCCCAGCCAATTCCATGAAAATACGTTCGTTATTTTTCATCACAGAGCCAGCTAATGCAGGATTATTTTCAAAATATGCAATCCCAAAGAAACCAACCGCAATCGTTCCACCTAAACATAATGTCATCCACGTCATACTAATACGGCGCGCGGAGCGAATAGTACGGTGAGAATCTGCCGCCATAAAACGTGCGAGGATATGAGGTTGTCCAAAGTAACCCAGTCCCCAACCCAACAATGATAGGATGGCAACAAAGTTCATTCCCTTAAACATATCAAGGTACTCAGGGTTTTTAGCTTTAATAACTTCAATCGATGTATCTAACCCACCCAGAGATAAAATAACCACAATTGGCGTTAAAATTAGGGCAAAAATCATCAATGATGCTTGTACGGTATCTGTCCAGCTAACAGCTAAGAAGCCCCCTAAGAAGGTATAAGCAATGGTCGCTAACGCTCCTAACCAAAGGGCTTTGTCGTAGCTTATGTTAAACGTACTTTCAAATAACAACCCACCCGCAACAACGCCAGATGCACAATAAATCGTAAAGAAAACTAAGATCACCACCGCAGAAATAATACGTAAAATCTTACTATTATCCTCAAAACGACTCGTAAAATAGTCAGGTAGCGTTAACGCATTATTGTTTTTCTCGGTTTGTACACGTAAGCGACCCGCCACAAATAGCCAGTTCAGGTATGCGCCTAAACATAAACCAATAGCAATCCAACTTTCAGAAATTCCTGCGAGGAAAATGGCGCCGGGTAAGCCCATCAATAACCACCCACTCATATCCGAAGCCCCTGCTGATAATGCGGTAACCACACTACCTAAACTTCGTCCTCCTAGAATGTAATCATCAAAATTTTTCGTTGAGCGATAGGCTAAATAGCCAATCAATAACATACCCGTGATATATACGATGAACATAATGATCATCGGAGTGCTTACAGTCATCCTGTCGTCTCCATAATGCGTCTATTTTAACGTTATCTTTATAATTTTCTTTGATAACTTTTAATCTCAAGGTGTTGCACTTAATTGCACAATTCGGCATTTTTGATGCACACCTTATCTATGTTGTGATTGTTTGTGTTGCAATAACTCTATAACTTTGCCACATCATGCTAGACAGACTCAGATGCATTTAACAAGAAATTAACTATTTTTCGTTCAATAAATAAAAGACACATCACAAATGTTAAACTTTTAAGTCAAATTCTTAATTAAGTGATTAACTTACCATCATCAGCCAATTATCTCTAATTAATTGATATAAAACAAAATTAATTAACACCAATAAATTGACATCATTAATTGCTGATAAAAATAAGAGTTGTTTCACATTTTCTTCACATGCCACATTAACAATGTTGCACAAAGTTGCACAAAGTTGCAACATCATCATAATGGTGTATAACTTTTGGTATTTAACACCTGTGAAAAGGAAGGAATTAAGATGAGTAGCACAACAACTATGGGTGTGAGACTTGATGAAGAAACTCGTGACCGCATTAAAGCAGCCGCTCAACGTCTTGATCGCACATCGCATTGGCTTATTAAGCAAGCTATATATAATTATTTAGAGCAACTCGATAACAACCAAATTATACCTGAATTATCAACGGTTTTGGATACAAAAGATCAGAATTTAAGTGATGATACTTCATCAGTTGAAACCCTTTATCAACCCTTCCTTGAATTTGCTGAACACATTTTACCTCAGTCAGTGAAGCGCTCCGCGATCACCTCCGCTTACCGTATTCCTGAGACCCAAGCCGTTCCTATGCTGTTACAACAAGCAGAACTGCCACCTGAACAAGCTGATGCAGCGCATAAATTGGCTTATTCCATCGCAGAAAAATTACGTAATCAAAAAAATGGCGTAGGTCGTTCCGGTATAGTTCAAGGCTTGCTCCAAGAGTTTTCGCTGTCTTCTCAAGAAGGCGTGGCATTAATGTGCCTAGCCGAAGCATTATTACGTATCCCCGATAAAGCGACTCGAGATGCCTTGATCCGTGACAAAATTAGCACGGGTAACTGGCAATCTCATGTTGGGCAAAGCAGTTCCATGTTTGTCAATGCGGCAACATGGGGACTGTTATTTACAGGAAAATTAGTTTCTACCCACAATGAAGCAAAATTGTCTTCATCGTTAAATCGCATCATAAGCAAAAGCGGCGAACCACTCGTACGAAAAGGCGTCGATATGGCGATGCGTTTAATGGGCGAGCAATTTGTGACGGGTGAAACTATCGCTCAAGCCCTTGCCAACGCACGTAAATTGGAAGATAAAGGTTTCCGCTATTCCTATGACATGCTAGGCGAAGCTGCGTTAACTGAAAAAGATGCTCAAGACTATATGGTCTCTTACCAACAAGCTATCCACGCGATTGGTAAAGCATCTAACGGGCGCGGGATCTATGAAGGGCCAGGAATTTCCATTAAATTATCCGCCCTGCATCCACGCTATAGCCGCGCCCAATATGCCCGTGTGATGGAAGAACTCTATCCACGTCTGCTATCTTTAGTGATGCAAGCTCACCAATACGATATTGGGATCAACATTGATGCAGAAGAAGCTGACCGCTTAGAGATCTCGCTAGATTTACTCGAAAAACTGTGTTTTGAGCCACAATTAGCAGGTTGGAACGGAATTGGTTTCGTCATTCAGGCTTACCAAAAACGTTGTCCATTTGTCATTGATTCTATTATTAATCTTGCTGAACGTAGCCAACGCCGATTAATGATCCGTCTGGTTAAAGGTGCTTATTGGGATAGCGAAATTAAGCGTGCACAAATTGATGGCTTAGAGGGTTACCCTGTTTATACGCGTAAGGTATATACCGATGTTTCGTACTTAGCTTGCGCGCGTAAATTACTTTCTGTACCAAATTTAATTTACCCTCAGTTTGCGACGCATAACGCACATACCTTATCAGCGATTTACCAAATTGCCGGTAAAAACTACTACCCTGGTCAATATGAGTTTCAATGCCTACATGGCATGGGCGAGCCATTATATGAACAAGTTGTTGGTAAAGTGGCAGACGGAAAACTCAATCGCCCTTGCCGTATTTATGCTCCCGTTGGAACGCACGAAACCTTACTGGCTTATTTAGTACGTCGTTTATTAGAAAATGGCGCAAATACCTCCTTTGTAAACCGAATTGCAGATGCAACTATCCCATTAGATGAGCTAGTCGCTGATCCAGTGAAAGACGTTCGTGAACTGTCTAAAGCGGAAGGACAAATTGGTTTACCTCACCCTAAAATCCCATTACCTCGTGATCTCTACGGCACTCGCCGCGTCAATTCAATGGGTTTAGATTTGTCTAACGAACACCGCTTAGCCTCACTGTCTAGCGCACTATTAAATGCGGCTACGCAAGAAAAAGTGGCAGAGCCTCTGCTTGGGGGTGAATTTATTGCCCAACAAGCACTGCCTGAAGCGGTTGCAATTATCAACCCAGCTTGCCATCGAGATATCGTGGGTAAAGTTCGTGAAGCGAATGAACAAGAAGCAGAGCATGCGCTTAATATTGCAACAGATGCTGGGGCAATTTGGTTTGCAACACCTCCCTCTGAGCGTGCAGCTATCCTCTTACGAGCTGCCGATATCATGGAACAACAGTTACAGCCATTATTGGATGTACTCGTGCGTGAAGCAGGAAAAACCTACACAAACGCCATTGCTGAAGTACGCGAAGCTGTCGATTTTCTAAATTATTATGCAACACAAGTCCGTGAAGACTTTGATAACAATACACACCGACCTCTCGGTCCTGTGGTGTGTATCAGCCCGTGGAACTTCCCGCTCGCTATCTTCTCTGGACAAATTGCGGCGGCGTTAGCGGCGGGTAACACTGTGCTGGCAAAACCTGCGGAACAAACACCATTAATCGGCGCCATTGCGGTCTCCATCATGCACCAAGCGGGTATTCCTCGTGATGTTTTACAATTTTTACCGGGCAAAGGGGAAACTATTGGCGCGAAATTAGTGGGTGATCAACGCGTTCGTGGCGTGATGTTCACGGGTTCCACGGAAGTGGCGGGTTTACTACAGCGTAATATTGCAGGTCGCTTAGATGTTCAAGGTCGCCCAACGCCATTAATCGCTGAAACCGGCGGCTTGAACGCAATGATTGTTGACTCTTCAGCGCTCACTGAACAAGTGGTGACCGATGTTGTGGCCTCAGCTTTTGATAGCGCGGGTCAGCGCTGCTCCGCTTTACGTATCCTTTGTGTTCAAGAAGATGTCGCTGACCGAACAATTCGTATGTTAAAAGGCGCAATGGAAGAGTGTCGTATGGGCAATCCAGAGCATATCTCAACCGATATTGGTCCGGTTATCGACAGTGAAGCCAAAGAGAATATTGAACAGCATATTCAGCAAATGCGCAGCAAAGGCAAAACGGTCTTCCAAGCAGTATTTACCAATAGTCAAGATCAACAAGAACAAGCTGAAGGAACTTACGTTAAACCAACGCTGATTGAACTCGATAACATTGGCGAACTGAAAAAAGAAATTTTCGGGCCAGTTCTGCATGTTGTTCGCTTCAAACGTGATGAGTTAGACCATTTAGTTGATCAGATCAATGCGGCGGGCTATGGGTTAACACTTGGGGTTCATACCCGTATTGATGAAACAATCAATCAAGTTGTTGCAAAAGCGAAAGTGGGTAACCTATACGTTAACCGTAATATGGTGGGTGCTGTTGTTGGAGTTCAACCGTTTGGTGGTGAAGGTCTTTCTGGTACAGGTCCAAAAGCAGGCGGTCCACTTTATCTATACCGTTTATTAAGTGAACGCCCTGAAAATGCAGTATGTCAAACGTTGGAACAACAAGACAACTACCTGCCTATGGATGCGAGTGCGCGTGCTGAGTTATTAGCACCATTTGAAGCATTCTCCGCTTGGGCTCAAAAACAACAAACAGGTATTGAACAAAATGTTATCGAGCAATTTGCTCGCTTAACACAAGCGGGAACATCGCGTTTATTACCCGGACCAACAGGTGAGAAAAATACATACACCCTACGTCCACGCGGCACTATTTTATGCCTTAGCGATAATGAACAAGATTGCTTAATCCAATTATCTGCAGTACTTGCCAGTGGCTGCCAAACATTGTGGGCAAATAGCGATTTACATCAGAAGATCTTTAAATCACTGCCAGAAAAAGTTCGCAAAACAATTTCGTTCACTAAAGATTGGCAAAATGCCGTTGAGCCAATTGAAGGTGTGATTTACCACGGAGACAGCGATCAATTGAAACATGTTTGCGAAGTTATTGCTAAACGTAAAGGACCTATTATCTCAGTTCAAGGCTTTGAGCGTGGCGAAACGAACTTATTAATTGAACGTTTGGTTCATGAGCGTTCTTTAAGTGTGAATACCGCCGCAGCAGGTGGAAATGCGAGCTTAATGACTATCGGATAATATACAAAAAGCCTGAGTTTCCAACAAACGTACATACGGTGCGGGAAAACTCAGGCTTTCACACTTAAATCTATTCATATATGCTCTTTTGTCGTCGTACTTTCCTAATATTCACTATAATTTTATTTATAAACTTATCTATTTATCTATAAATTTAATTAAATAGCTCCTATTAATTTTTATATTTCATTATTATATTTAATCATAACAGTTGGATAAATTTAATTCTAAAACTGTTTAGTTAATGATTTTTTTATTCTTAATTATTTAAAAATAAAAAAGGTGCCCTATTGGACACCTATTGGCTTATTTTAGTTTTAAAAACAATTGTATAACCAACTATTTTTATTAACTTAAAATATTTTTAGTTTTTTTCTGACTGCCAGCTTAAATATTGCTCATACTTACGTAGCGCAATATTGTAATTACTAAACGCTGAATCAGTCATTTTATCGCTCAACTCTTCTTGCACTTTACTTGCCGTAAAATTCTTCATTGAAAAGTTAGAGGATGATAGTAGCTCATCTAAGCGGCGTAGACGAACAACGTACTCGCGAACGGTGCTATGACTCATTTCTGTCTGTAGGAACAAATACTGTTTAAAAGACATAATATCGAAATAGTCTGTATTACTATTACAGAAAATCTCGCTACAAAAACGACAAAGTGCTGTAAATTGCCCTTGAAGTTCACCCCAAGCCGCTTCATCAACCAAATCGGTCATGTCAGCAATAGCTTCTTTATTTAAGATGCCATCATTGAAAACGAGGGAGATGCGATCAAGCGTTTTATTACAGTGCGCACAATGAGTTTGGCTGTGTTTAAAATCTTTAATATAACGACTTAAAGGCCGTTTCTTTACAATAGAAGCAGACATAATGGTAAAGCCCTGTGTGTAATTTAAAAATAAAAAGTAACAAGATAAATCCGGTTACATACATACCATGCCCATAGCATTAATGAATGTCTGCTATGTTGCATATCGAGATAAGCGTAATGCCTTATCTCATTTCCTTACTTTCCCTTTGTAAGGTGGATCCTTCTGGGAATGTAGTGTAAGAAAATTTATTTCCCTTTATCCGACGCATTCTAACCTGTCTAAAACACTTTGGCGAATTTCTTATGAGAGTAATTTTGCACGCAAATTTGACCTAGCGTCAACCAAATGAACCTAGTCGTTGTTAACCAAAATAGCAAAATTTTGCCTCTTAAAAGCCAAAAATCGAAAGGAGAGTACCCTTGGAGGCAGAGACTTTACCTGATAACCCCCTTTAGGTTCAAAGAAAATTTAATTTAAAAATCAATATTATATAGTGAAAAGCATTTTATTGATAAATTTGTGATACAGCTCACCTTTCACTTCTATAATCGCATTTTAAATGTACAGCAATTAATTCTATAAATATTCGATAGTCCAGCTTTATCAGTAAAGTGTAAATTATTTTTTACGCTAATTCTCAATTTTAATTATTTTTACTGTATATGAAAAAAAGTTATTAATATCACAATAAAAGTTATAAGGAGTTTAACTTTTCCGTATTTGATAATAGTTTTAGTTACTTTTACTTAACGTATTTTTTACATAACAATCAACTACTCAATAAGGTCTTTATGCTGTTAATCCATATCATGAGGTGATCTCAGGAATCACTACGTATTTTTACTCGTGGTTCTTCCTTATGTTTCATACACCACAATATTCGCTTAAGAAATTCACTAGATAATTATCATTACAAAAGTCATTTATAAAGCATAAATTTTTATATTAAAAATTAACCATATGAATTAATTATCAATTTCCTTTTTAGGATTTGTTACATTGATAAAAGAAGTTCCTCTTATATACTTAATTTGCTTTATATATAAATAATTTTAATAAGGTTGATTATGAAAAAGATGATTTTAGCTTGTGGACTGGGTTTATTGGCACTGACAATCACTGCGTGTTCAGAAGAAGAGAAAAAGGGTCAAGTTGCAGGCGCAACTGAAACTTGTAATGCTTACTTTGCTGAAGTTGATAGCTTAATTGCTAAAGCTTCTGAAAACCCACAAGCCAAAGCTCAATTAGATGCGATGAAAGACCAGTTAGAAGAAGGTAAAAAGCAAGTTGCCGCTTTACCTAAAGACCAACAAGATCAAGCATGCCAGCAAGGCATTGATGCTATGAAACAAATGAAAACAGCTTTAGGTCTGCAATAAGCCTTTCCTATTCTGTTATTTAAAGAGCCTAATTGGCTCTTTTTTATTGTCTAATATCGCTACTTTCTTATCAAACTGCTTTTTGCAAGTATATTTTATAGAATTCTCTTATATTATCCTCTTTATAACATATAAAAGGATTTATATATGCTTTCCGTACAAAAAATTGATTTAATAAATGAGGGTAAATTCATTACATTAAATATTAAAAACAAAACCCCATTCAATATAAAATTAAAAAAATCACTAATACTGAATTTTCATTTAATATGAATAATAGAGATCTAACTTTTGATAGAGTAATATTAATAAATAAAGTAGAGGGATTTATTTCTAATTTAAAATTAAAATCTAGTCAATGGATTTTGGATGAAACAAAACAAGTTATAGCAGGTTCAGTGTATAGAACAATGGATAACATATGCAAAACTTACACGAAATTAGGCATGGAATCTAAAATATCCTTATCAGATAAGGATAAGGCTCTTCTTCTTAAATTAATAAATAATAAATAATAAATAATAAATAATAAATAATAAATAATAAATAATAAATAATAAATAATAAATCCAATTTCAATGAGGAATTTTTAGATAGCAAAGCAATTCAAAGCTCCATTAGACCTATTATATCTATGGATGAAAACTTTTCAGAGAAAATAAAAAAATTTCTTGATGATTGTGAATTAATGGACCATAGTAACCGAAATGAAATAAAAAATTATATTGAAGAAATAATCTGTGAGGATATTTTCAATTATTTTTCCGAGGCTATACATGCAGCACCACTCTATAACATCGATATGAAAACAAAAAAAAACTTAGAAGCGATTTTCCCTATCAAGTTTGATGAATATAAAATTGATCTCAATAAATTAAAGCAAGTGACCACAGAAATAACGAAATATTTTTTAGACAACAATTTTCACAAAATAGTTAGAAGAGAAAAAAAAGAAAGCATAATCAATAGAAAAGAAAAACTCAATAACATAGAGATACCCTTTAAGGATACGTCTGAGCAAACTCATCTATGATTTTATAGAGGGAAGCCCCATAGCGGCTTCCCTCTCATTTTTACAACCAAGTCCCGAAGCGTTTAATATAAATGTGCTTCATTCCTTGAGCGACAAAACAGTAACTAACTAATGTCAACACTAACCAAGGGAAATATTCCATTGGTAAAGGCTGTAGACCAATCATAGTGCCAAAGGACGAGAATGGAATATAAAGTCCAAGCGCCATAATAATCCCTGTCGTCAATAATACAGGTAATGCCGCCGTACTCTGAATAAATGGAATTTTTTGTGTTCGTAGCATATGAACCACCAAGGTTTGCGATAATAATCCTTCAACAAACCAACCGGATTGAAATAGCGCTTCATGTGCCACGCTATTGGCTTGGAACACATACCACATCAACGCAAATGTTGTGATATCAAAAATAGAGGATGTTGGGCCAATCCAAATCATAAATCGTCCAATATTTTTTGCATCCCATTTACGCGGTCGTTTTAAAAATTCTTTGTCCATTTTGTCCCAAGGTAATGCTAATTGGGACATATCGTACAGCAAGTTTTGAACAAGTAAATGAATGGCTAACATGGGTAAGAAGGGAATAAATGCACTGGCAATCAATACGGAAAAGACATTTCCAAAGTTAGAGCTGGCGGTCATATTTAAATATTTAATAATATTCCCAAAGGTCTCCCTACCCTTAATAACCCCTTGCTCCAACACCATTAAATCTTTTTCTAGTAGGATAATATCCGCAGACTCTTTCGCAATATCGGTACCTGTATCCACAGAGATCCCAACATCCGCATCCCGTAAAGCCGGTGCATCGTTAATCCCATCCCCCAGAAAACCAACGGTATGTCCATTGGCTTGTAACAGTTTTAAAATTCGAGATTTTTGTAAAGGCGTTAATTTACAGAATACCGAAACTTGCTCAACTTTGACTTTCAAATCATCATCATTCATTGCCTCGACTTCAAGACCGGTCATGATTTCATCGATATTAAGCCCCACATCATGGCAAATTTTTTCCGTGATCACCGCATTATCACCCGTGAGAACTTTTACCATGACACCGTTTTCTCTTAACGCTGCGATGGCAGAAATAGCACTTTCTTTCGCGGGATCTAAAAACGTAAGAATGCCTCGTAATTCAAGCTGCTGCTCAGCTTGGGCTGATAACGGTAATGAAGCTTCAGCATCATTTAATGAGCGTGTTGCTAACAACAATACTCGAAAACCCTGTTTATTATAATCGCTGACCAACTCCGCAATCCTAGCTTTCGCGTGATCATCTAATAAAACAGAGTGCCCATCTTGCTGATAACTTTGGCAAACTGCCAACATTTCTTCAGCAGCCCCTTTGCAGATCAGTAACGCTTCTCCCTCCGGAGTTTTTACCGTCACAGAGAGTTTTCGGCGAATAAAGTCAAAGGGTAGCTCGTCAATTTTTTGGTAAGCTTTTAACTGCTCAACTTTATCATTGCCACGACCGCGCCGAATAATGGCTTGGTCCATCATGTTTTTAGCACCACTTTGATGGAAGCTGTTCAACCAAGCTAATTGTAAAATTCGGCTATCTTTTTGCCCATTACTGTCGAGATAATGCTCTAAAATAATACGATCTTGTGTCAATGTTCCTGTTTTGTCAGTACAGAGTACATCCATCGCACCAAAGTTTTGAATCGCATTGAGACGCTTAACAATAACCTTATGTTTAGACATGGCTATCGCGCCTTTTGCAAGGTTTGAGCTGACAATCATCGGCAACATTTCAGGCGTTAGACCGACCGCAACAGCCAGTGAAAATAGCGTTGCCTCAAACCAATCGCCTTTAGTGAACCCATTGATTAATAAAACAATTGGCACCATGACCAACATAAAGCGAATCAATAGCCAGCTAACACTATTCACTCCACGGTCGAAAGCCGTTTGCGCCCGAGTACCCACTATCGATTTTGCCAGTGAACCTAAGTAGGTTTTGCTTCCTGTCGCCACCACAATTCCCCTTGCAGTGCCACTAGTTACATTTGTACCCATCAAACAGATATTTGAAATTTCAAGAAGCTCATTCTCTGTAGGGGATGCAGGTTCCAAACTTTTCGCCGAAACATTCGCCAGCGTGTCATATTTTTCGACTGGAATAGATTCGCCAGTCAGAATTGCTTGGCTAATAAATAGATCACGAGATTCAACTAATTTCAAATCAGCTGGAACCATATCTCCCGCAGATAATAAAACAATATCTCCAGGAACTAAGCACTTGATTGGCACTTCCTTGCGGGTAGAGCGCCCTGTTCTATTATCACGACGAAATACCGTTGCGGTTGTTCGTACCAACGATTTCAAAGCTTCAGCGGCTTTATTAGTGCGATATTCTTGCCAAAAACGTAGCAACCCACTTAATACAACCATCGTCACAATAATGATAACGCCAGTTAAGTCAGTTTCTTCACCTTGACGTTTTGGGATCACGTAATCCGTAAAAAAGCTCACAATCGCAAGAATCATCAAAACAAAAATGAATGGGTTTTTAAAAGAAGTGAGTAATTGCTTCCAAGCTGGGGGCGCTTTTTCATGAGCAACTTCATTCTCGCCTTCAATGACTAAGCGATCTAAAGCCTCATTTTCAGAGAGACCTAAAAGGTTAGTTTGGTATTCATTGAGAACTTGCTCAATGTTTTTGCTCGCTTGTTCGCCAACAATGAATTTTTGGCGTGCGGGGGCTTTTGCGCCTTTGCGCGGATGCCTAATTTCAGTCATAACGTTATCTCTATGAGTACAGCTGTACTTTCAAAACGCTATCTGACTGAAAATATTGTATTTTAGCCAGATAGCTCCTGTTTATATCTCCAAGACGGAGGGTGATCGTCCATTTCGGCTCCTTTAATCAGTTTATTTTCGGCAATCAAGCGGGTAGCTCAGATGCCACTTTCCAATTGATGGCACTAACACTTTGTTCAAGGCTAATGCGGCATACCAATGCTTCAATCTCTTTTTGCTCCGCAGGGGTAGCAAGGAACTCTGCGCACACTTCCAGCTGTTCTGATTTCAATGTATCTGCACTACTCAGTGACTGTAGGCGAATATGCAATCCATTTATGGCTTGTAAAATCAACGTTCTAACCAGAATTTCATCACCTTGGTGACACATCACTCGAATTTTATAACGCTGTTCCACATCTAATGCTTGTTGTTGTGGCTGGCGATTAATTTTTGCTGCAGCCTCTCGCAATAAAATATTTGCACATAAAATCAATAAAGTAGCCATTATCGCTAGTGAATATTGCCCCAAACCGCATAACACGCCAATCCCTGCTGAGCACCACAATGTTGCTGCTGTATTCAGTCCTCTAATATTCATGCCTTCACGCATAATCACCCCTGCGCCTAAAAAACCAATTCCTGACACAATTTGTGCAGCAATTCGACCAGGGCTATCCGGTGAAGTGGTTACTGAACTCAAAATAAATACCGCCGCTCCCGTGGCAACTAATGCATTCGTGCGTAATCCCGCCATCCTTTGACGCCATTGGCGCTCAGCTCCAATTAATGCACCAAGGCACATAGCGGATAAAAGATTTAATATCTCGTGAGTGAAAAACATAATGATCCCTCCATCAAATAATGGATAACAATTAATGAGCATAATAAAAAGCCCATGCCAAAATACTGAATAAATAAATATTCAGTATTTAATGGCTATTGCCCGGAGGGAATAGAGAATAAATATAAACTGTCATGATACACACTCACTGCAACAGTGATCATTCCATCTAAAAATGAAATTTATTATATAAATCAGGGAGTATGAGTGATGAGATACATCAGATACCGCCTGCCATCGTGGCAAGCAGTTAATAGAAGAGATTATTAATTACTTGCCAATTAAATTAAGTTTTTATGACAACTCTGACTGTCCAAGTAATTTATCTCCAATAGGTTAATGTGCCCTGAGTATAGATGTGGCAAATTATTAAGTAAAGATTTAAATATTAATTATTTCTTTCGTATTAATTTATTAAATTCTGCACATACGAAAAAGCCCGTCCTTAAAAAGGACGGACTTTAGAAAATCAGTTAAGCAATTAGCTTAGATAGCAGTTACGTTAGCAGCTGCTGGGCCTTTTGCACCGTTTTCAATGGTGAATTCAACTTGCTGGCCTTCTGCCAGAGTTTTGAAACCATTGCCCTGAATGGCAGAGAAGTGGACGAAAACGTCTTTGCTACCATCAGCTGGAGTGATGAAACCGAAGCCTTTAGACTCGTTGAACCACTTAACTTGACCTTTCATTTTGTCGGACATTTGACTTTTTCCTATATAACATCAAAAAAACTTGCCTTTTGGCATATACGGGCCAGAGTCAACTATTTAATCAGGGAAACACTAAGATGAAGCGTCACGGTCAAAGGCTATCTGTGATAACTTTTTTCTTTAGAACACACTAACTCAGTACTCGTACATCAAATAGGACTGCTAAACAGGCCGATGCTCATTAACTCATGACTTTGAGATAATAGCAACTATTTTATACATGTAATCTCAAAAATATTGCCATTTTTTCGGGTACATCACTTTTGAGTAGGATTATGTTAACAAAAAAGCTGCATTTTATTGATATTTTAAAGATTTATTTAGACACAACCATCCCCTTTTCTTGAAAGAAGACGAAATAAACCTGAAATAATGACAATCCAGTTAAATATTTTTTTTAACTGATATATAACAATTCATTCCCTCCATGATACCCTCCTAGTATAGATATCTGACAGAGAGTCACTTACCATGGATATTATCAAACAAATACTTATCGACGACTTAAATACCATCAACCAACGTGAGCAACGTGATGGTAAACCTTACTTTAATAGCCAATTTCTCGCTAACCACCCTTATTTATGTATTGGGATGATTGCAGCCTATTTACCACTTGCTGTAATCTTATGGTATGCCCCCTACTTTGGGCCTTATTGGACTCTGGGAATAACCCTCTTATTTATTATACTGGCAAGTGTTCTGCTATTTGATATCAAACCGGTTTACCATTTTGAAGATATTGGCGTGTTAGATTTGCGCGTTTGCTATAACGGCGAATGGTTTGTCACTGAAACTGTATCGGAAGACGCGTTAAATAAAATGCTAGAATCGCCGGAAGTCAGCACGGCTAACAAACAGGAAATTTCTCGTTTGTTAGCATTAAAGGGGTCTATCTCCTTTTATGATATCTATCATATTGCCTATCCCGAAGTTTCTGCGCCAACACAAGTTACTTTAGCCGCTCAAAATTAAAACGTTATCAACAATATAGCGTAGTTTTTATTCGTAATGAGCAGCGAATGAGCAATTGAATTTATTTTCTATTTTTATCGTTGACAGGTCGAGGTGATATCGTTAATATT